>CBDUCT010000157.1:0-8137 GCA_965365715.1 uncultured Cyclobacteriaceae bacterium
TATCCGGCAATACCTATCATAGAAGCATTATCAGTCCAATACTCCAATTTAGGGATATAGGTATTCCAATCATAATGCTCTGAAAGGCCAATCAGATGATCCCTTATGCCAGAATTAGCGGCAACTCCACCTGCAATTGCTATTTCTTTTATGTTGTTTTCCTTTGCACATAATATAAGTTTCTCCATTAGCATCTCAATTAGGGTATGTTGTATGCTTGCACAGAGATCACTCAGGTTTTTTTCAATAAACAGGTCATCAGTTTTTAGTTTATCCCTTAAAAAATAAAGAACTGCGGTTTTTATGCCGCTAAAAGAATAGTTATATCCCGGGACAGAAGTCGATGGAAATTTAAACTTTCCCGGATCTCCAGTTTTGGCATGTTCATCAATTAAATATCCACTTGGATAAGGGAAACCCAACATTTTTCCTATTTTATCAAATGCTTCACCAACTGCGTCATCACGGGTTTCCCCTAACACCTTCATATCCAGATAATTACTCACCAAAACAAGCTGTGTATGACCTCCACTTATGGTGAGGCACAGAAATGGGAAATCAGGTTTGGGATCATCAATAAAATGTGCAAGGATATGTGCTTGCATATGATTTACAGATATCAATGGAATATCTTTAGCTATTGAAAGACCCTTGGCAAATGATATTCCCACCAGCAAGGATCCCAGCAAGCCAGGACCCTGGGTAAAGGCAATTGCACTGAGTTCATCTATTGAGATCCCTGCCTCTTCAAGGGCTTTATCCACAACGCTTATTATATGTTGCTGGTGAGCCCTGGATGCCAGCTCCGGCACCACGCCGCCATATATTTCATGCACAGATTGACTTAAAATAGTATTACTAAGCACTTTGCCGTCCTGTATTATTGAGGCGGATGTTTCATCACATGAACTTTCTAAAGCTATTATATTCAGAGCCATTTATACAGGTCTTGGTGATAACTATTTAAGTTTTTTTTATCAAGTATTTTGGGCAAAATTAAATAAAACGAATTTCTTTCGTATATTAATAATAAAGGAAGATTAATTAGGTGGCGAAAAAGGTTGCGAAAAAGAGTCTGTTCAAGTTAATGCTATGGGGTTCCTACAGAAGACCCATCATTAAAATTATGGTAATACTGATCATGTTTATTTCCACAATAATGGTCGGCATAACCGCAGCTCTTCAATTTCCGGAAATTCAGACTAGAGTAACGCAACAACTGGCTCAATACTTGTCTAAAAGAATTGGCCTGCCTGTAAAGGTTGGATATGTCAACATATACTGGTTGAGTCAGGTACATCTGGAGGATTTATTGGTACTCGACACTGAAGCTGACACATTAATTTTCGTAAGGAGTGCAAGACTGAATTACGGAACGACCAGTTTAATTATGGGGCGGGATATCACCTTCAATAGAGCGATTGTAGAAGGTGCAGATGTCCGCGTTGTAAGAAATGCGCCCGATGGCCGGTTCAATATTAACTTATTTGATGATGGCTTAAAGGATATTTTTGGGTCAAACAGGCCGGATTCCCTTAAAGGAACATTTCTTATCAAAGAAATTGAATTATTCGACTCGGAATTTACTTTTTCAGATCCATTCAAAGATACCATACGAAATAAGTTCAATTACAACCAGTTTAAAATACAGAATTTGAATGCCAGTGGCCAGAACTTATCATCGAAAGGCAAGAATTTTCAAATACAACTGGAATCCGTAACCGGAATCGACTCAGCTACTCAAATCAATATTAAGAGTTTGTCCGGATTATATCAGATCACTAAAAATTCCATGGTTTTCAGGACTTTCAATATGGACTTAGGCCGTAGCACAATTGAGGCTTCATTTGTGTTTCAATTTGATAGTATACAACAAATGAAAGAGTTCAATGAACAGGTTACGATAATTGCTGATGTAAAAAAATCTCGGATTTATTCCAGGGACCTGGGATATTTTGCTACATTATTTAATAGATATTATCAATACTACAATCTTTCCGGCTTCTTTTCGGGATCCGTAAACAGATTCAAGTTAGACGATTTTAACATAGCTTTGGGATCCTTCAGTAGATTCCGCGGTTCAGCGAGTATTTCAGGATTACCCGATGTAAATAATACTTTCATTGATATGAAAATTGAGAATTCCATTCTTAATCCTGAAGATCTAGGGCAATATTTCGGAGAGGAAATAGTACAAGGCCTAGCTAAATTTGGTCGGTCTAGTTTTTCAGGCAGGTTTACAGGATTCCCCGTTGATTTTGTAGCAGATGCTGAATTCTATACCCAGATTGGATTCTTTGATAGTGATATAAACCTTAAATTAGATGAAGAAGATAACCTGCCACATTATTCGGGAAGTATTATTGCTCAGGGTCTTGATCTGGGAATAATAATGGACAATGAAGAAAGGTTTCAGGACATTGATCTGAACGGTAAAATTGAAGGCAAGGGATTTTCGAAATCTGATGCGGACTTCCTGTTGGATGCCACCATTGAGAACCTGGGATTCCTTGGATACAATTACAAGAACATACTTATAGATGGAAGACTTTCCAGTGAAATATTCAATGGCTTACTGGCCATGAATGATCCTAACCTTGATTTTGAAATGAATGGAGAGATTGACTTGCGTGAAGGAAATGAAAAAATCAATATTGTAGCTGCTATTGATACCGCTATTTTAAACAACATAAATATATCTGAAAAACCGGCAAGTATATCCACTCAAATTAAAGTTGATTTAAAGGGACTTGATATAAATTCCATTACCGGAATAGTTACAGCTCCAGAAACGGACTTAATGTATGATAATCAGTTTGCGAGCATACAGAATTTGAAATTAATTTCTGAGAACTCTGATACATTAAGCTTTCTTGAACTTTCTTCAAATGATATTGATGGTCATATTTCAGGTAATTTCAAGCTGAACAATTTATTTGAGGATATCCCCCAGATAGTCAGAGAATATTTCATGATTCTTAGAAATGACAGTAGTGAAATCAAATCTTATTATGCAGTTAAAGAACCTGCAGATTCAATGAACTATATGATTGATTTTAATCTATCATTGTTTAATATTAATCCTGTGATGCAGCTTTTTCTTCCGGATTTCTATATTGCTGAGAATTCATATGTATCCGGTGATCTGATAGTAGGTCCTGAATCCCTAATATCCGTTAAAAGCCAGATTGATACTATAGGTTATAAAACCATCAAATTCTATAACAATTATTTAGAGCTGTTTGCTAAAAAACAAGCCGACACAACCTTGATAAATGCCAACCTTAAAGTAAGCTCTGAGACCCAGGAAAATGCAAAAAAAACACAAACAAATAATTTGTTGGCAGATGTAGATTGGAAGATGGATCATATAGATCTGAATTTTAATATTGATCAAATTGAAAAAGGAAATGAAATCAAAATAGTTAATACTATCGATCTTTTACCTGGATCTACAATCATAAAATTCCAACCCTCAAAGATTATTATACTGAATGATCAATGGAATTTTTCACAAAACAATAGTATTGAAATTAAAGGCAAAGAGATACAATTTTCAAACATTCATTTATCAAATGAAAGTCAATATGTTGAACTTACAGGGCAGATTTCAAATGATACCAGCAAAGCTCTATATTTAAATATCAAGGATTTCGTCGTTACCAATTTAAACCCTGTATTACCAAGAGAATTTCATGGGGTCCTGAATGGTTATACATCTATGAAAAGATTTTACCAGAATCCAATTATAATTAGTGACCTGGTTATTAAGGATTTGATTTTCGAGAGATTCCCATCCGGTGACGTTCATGCTTCAAGTCAATGGAATGGAAGCGAGCAAAGGATGGGGATTAATTTCGAAGTTTTTAAAGAAGAAAATGTTAAAGTCATTGATGTTGAGGGCAGTTATTACCCCGATAGAGATCAAGACAAGTTAGATCTTACTGCATCTTTTAACAATGCCAATATTAATTTTATAGAACCATTTTATGAAAATCTGATATCAGATTTAGATGGAATGACAAAGGGTACATTTACAATTGGCGGAAATATTAAGAAACCTGTTATTAATGGTCAGGCTTATGTTAATGAAGGAAAAATCACTCTTGATTATTTAAACACATCCTATGATTTTGAAGGAAATGTATTGATCACGGAGAATAAGATAGGTGTAAGAGAAATGAAATTAAAGGACAAGTTCGATAATGAAGGGATATTAAATGGTGGAATAATTCATGATTACTTTCGAAATGTAAGATTTGATTTAAGAGGTACGTTCAATCAGCTGCTTGTCTTAAACACATCTTCCTCTGACAATGATTTATACTACGGAACAGCATTTGGAACCGGCAACCTGCATGTTACAGGTCAGGAGAAAAACATAAATATAGAGGTGGACGCAGTTACAAATTCCGGAACCAGGTTCTTTATCCCTCTAAGTAGCAGCAATAGTGAGGTTATTCAGGAAAATTATATTCAATTTGCCAAGATCGGTGACATGGATCTATCAGAAGAAGAGTCAGTAAAAGATGTAATAAAACTAAGGGGAATTAAACTCGATTTTGATCTGGAAGTCACACCAGAAGCATATTGTGAAATCATATTTGATTTAAAGGCCGGAGATATTATCCGGGGCAGAGGAATTGGAAAGCTTAGCTTAAGTGTTGACACGAAAGGAGAATTCAATATGTTTGGTGATTATGAGATCCAGGAAGGAGGGTATAATTTCACTTTATATAACGTTATCAACAAAGAATTCTCCATAGAACCGAATAGCCGGATATCCTGGTCAGGCGATCCTTATGAGGCAAGACTTGATCTTGTTGCAACTTATAGACAGTTGGCTGCCCTTGCACCTTTATTTGCCCGTGAAGACAGTTCTTTCAATAATAATCCTGAAGCAAGGAGAAAATATCCGGCTAATGTTGTACTGCATCTAACGGGACCTCTTATGTCTCCTGAAATTGATTTTGATATAGATATTACAGACTATCCCCGGCATCTGGTAATTGATGGTGTTAGTTTTGAGACGGTGGTTTCTGCATTTAAATCTGAGATCTATTCAAATGAGCAGGAGCTAAAAAGACAGGTCTTCAGTTTGATCATATTGAGAAAATTTGCTGAGCAGGGTTCTTTCAGTGTGGGCAATTCATTTGGGAATAGCGTAAGCGAATTTATCAGCAATCAATTAAGTTATTGGATAACACAGATAGATGAAAACCTTGAAATTGACCTGGATCTGGGCACACTTGATCAGAATGCTTTTAATACTTTTCAATACCGCTTATCTTATTCCTTTAAGGAGGGGCGGTTTAGAGTAACCAGATCCGGAAATATTTCCAATGAAGATAATCCGAATGATCTATCCAACATTATCGGTGACTGGACCCTTGAATATCTGCTCTCGCCTGATGGAAAGTACAGGGCTAAAATGTATAACCGGTTCAATTATAACAGTCTATATGGGGATAGCCGGAGCACAACCACCGCAACTGCAGGATTCAGTTTCATGCATACACAAAGTTTTAACGACTTTAGAGACTTATTTAAATCCAATAGGAAGAAACGTAAGAATGATAGACAATATATTGAGATTGATGAAGGTGTTCTGCCCAGTAATAAAGATGAAAGTGAAGAGGAGGAAGAATCTTCTTCTATCAAATAGTTATAACAATTAATTATCAAATCAGTTTTAAACTAAAAAATTGTCTGCTACTCCTTTATTAAATATTTTCTGGTTTCGCCGGGATCTAAGACTTGAAGATAATACCGGCTTGTATTATGCCTTGAACGCAGGGCTTAAGGTTCTTCCCATTTTTATATTTGACAAGAGTATTTTAAATGATTTGGAAGATAAATCAGATGCCAGAGTCACTTATATATACAATCAGCTCACAGCACTTAATAAAAAGCTGTCTAAATATCATTCCAGGATTTCCTTGATATATGGTGAACCTTTGTCTGCATTCAAATCTTTGTTAGAAACATATAACATAAAAGCCGTCTACTCAAATGAAGATTATGAACCCTATGCCATGACAAGGGATGCAAAGCTGAAAGAATTTTTTAATTCTAAGGGAATCGAATTTCATCAATACAAAGATCATGTTATATTCCATAAAGACGATGTCCTGAATAAGAGTGATGAACCTTACAAAGTTTTTTCAGCGTATAAAAAAAGATGGTTTCAGGAACTTGAAGGATCTGAAATATCCTATTTCCCCTCAGAGGATTCATTAAATAAACTTACTGAAATTCACTATAGCCAGGGTGTTAATCTCAATAAGATGGGTTTCTCTGAAAATAGAGATAAAATTCCTGAAAACAAACTGGATCCATCCCTGATCAAGGAGTATGCTAAAAACAGGGATTATCCACATATTAATGGTACATCAAGGCTCGGCATACACCTCAGGCATGGTGCTCTCAGTATTCGAAGTGCTGTTAAGTTTGGTTTGAGATATAGTTCTGTCTGGCTAAATGAGTTAATTTGGAGGGAATTTTTTTCCATGATTCTCTATCATTTTCCTGCTGTGGTCACTAACTCATTTAAAACAAAGTATGATGAGATTCCGTGGATAAATGATCCTGAGGATTTTGACAGATGGTGCCAGGGTCAGACTGGGTATCCCATCGTGGATGCAGGAATGAGGCAATTAAATAGCACAGGTTTTATGCACAACCGTGCAAGAATGATTACGGCATCCTTTCTCACCAAGCATCTATTAATTGACTGGCGCTGGGGTGAGGCGTATTTTGCAAAAAAGCTGCTTGATTATGAACTTGCATCCAATAATGGGGGTTGGCAATGGTCGGCAGGATCGGGTACGGATGCACAACCCTATTTTCGCATATTTAATCCATATGCTCAAGCCAGGAAATTCGATCCCGAGCAATTGTATATAAAAAGATGGATCCCTGAATATAATTCTAAAAATTACCCAAACCCGATTATTGATCATACTTTTGCCAGACAAAGAGCCATTGATACTTATAACAAAGCACTCAGATAATGGATATTGGTGATAAAGTAAGATTACTGCACGGAACTGAAGAAGGCATAATCCGGAGAATAATTGATAAGAGAACCGTGGAGATTGAGATTGAGGATGGATTTCTGATCCCTGTATTAAGACAGGAAATTGTAATCATATCTCCTGATGAAGATCCGGCAAATACTTCAATAAATCTGATGACATCAGGATCATTTAAAAACTCCAATACGGAAGAAGATATACATCAGAAAGGGATATTTATTGGAATTACAATTGAACAAAACATGAGTTCCGGGTGGTTAATCAATAATTCAAAAGATATAGTTCTATTTTCCATTCATGAAATTATGTCAGATGGATTAGAGGGGGTATCCCATGGTGTCCTGAATAATAAGACCTACGCAAAAATCACAGATTGGGGAGTTGGCACACCTCACAGACTTCCTAAATTATTTGTGGATATAATTAAGTATGAAAGCAGGACAAAAGATCATAAAGAACCGTTATCAAGAACAATAGATTTGCAATCCAGAACAAAAGATCGTGAACAAACTCCACTTCCTCTGCTCGGCTCCTCCGGGATTCTTATCCCAATGGAGGAAGATATGAATATACCTGATCCTCAGGCTATTAAAGAGGCACTTTTTTCCGGGGCAACAGAAGTTCAGCCTAAGGATAAAGTGAAAGAGAAGAAAATTAAGGAAGTTGATTTACATATCGAAGTCCTTAGGGATGATTACCAATCGCTAAATAGTGATGACATCCTGAACATTCAACTTACGGAATTTAATTCTTGTCTGGAAAATGCTGTTATCAGCGGACTAGAGGAGATCACATTTATACATGGAATTGGTAATGGTATTCTCCGGAATAAAATTCACAAAACATTGAGTCAATATCCCCACATCAAGTATTTTGAAGATGCGAGGAAGGAAAAATTCGGTTTTGGAGCTACAAAAGTGCATTTGAAATAAGAAATCTTGTTTTGTTTCGTTAACTTTAGCAAGGAATATTACAATAAAATATTTTAATAATTAACTAACCGGACCTATGGACTTTAATTTTAGTGAATTAATGGAAAAAATCGCCGAGGATATTGGCGGTCAGTTTTCAGAATATGATAAATACAAATCGGTAATTAT
>CBDUCT010000158.1:0-8134 GCA_965365715.1 uncultured Cyclobacteriaceae bacterium
ATTGGCCTTTCAGAGCATTATGATTGGAATACCTATATCCCTAAATTGGAGTATCGTACTGATAATGCTGCTTTGATAGGTATTGCCTGATATTATAGATTTTTAGAAGGAGTGCTATGCGATCTGACAGTTATCCCGGATGCCAGATTAAAATTTTAGGAAAATGATTCATTTATTTGTGATATCTTTATTTTTTAAATGTCCATTGATCACAGGTATGATCTATTAGAAATCGAATTATATGGCCTCGGGCAAAATGAATTTCCAGCAGAAAGTGAACATAAGAAATAAAAAGGCATCTTATGAATATCAATTTATTGATAAATATCTGGCAGGGATCGTTCTGCAGGGAAGTGAGATAAAATCCATACGACTGGGAAAGGTAAATCTTCAGGATAGCTATTGCGCATTTTTTAAAAATGAGTTGTTTGTGAAGGAGCTCCATATCGCCCCCTATGAACTGGCAAGAAATTATAATCACGAGGCTAAAAGGGATCGTAAACTACTGTTAAATAAACGAGAACTAAAAAAACTACTTACGAAAAACAAGGAAAAGGGCTTGACAATAATTCCTGTAAGGATATTTATTAATGACAAAGGATTGGCTAAACTGGAGATAGCACTGGCTAAAGGGAAAAAGATATATGATAAAAGAGAAGATATAAAAACTAAAGATCTGAAGCGGGATTTGGCAAGATTAAATATAAAATCATGATGGACAAATTACAGAGAGGAATTTGCCGGTTAAGTATCGTGCCCGTTAGAAAGGAGCCAACTCATGGAAGTGAATTGGTTACCCAATTATTATTCGGCGACCATTACACAGTAATTTCACATACCCCTGATAAAAACTGGATCCATATAAAAATATACTTTGATGAATATGAAGGCTGGATTGATATTAAACAGAATAGAACAATAAGTGAAGAGTATTTTCACGATATGATCAATAATGAATTTAAGATCTCGACCGAATTAACTACCTCCATTTTATATAGGAAAAAACCCTTGCAGATTGTGATGGGGAGCATTCTGCCAATAGCGCATACTGAATTATTTGATTTTGATGAACAATTTGCCTTTAACGGTGAAGCTAAGAACCTGGGACAGAAAAGGGATTTTGATTTTATCAAATCTACAGCTTTGAAATATTTGAATACACCCTATTTGTGGGGTGGAAAAACCCCTTTCGGAATTGATTGTTCCGGGTTTGTTCAAATGGTTTTTAAAATTGCTGGTTATAAACTCAAAAGAGATACTTCCGAACAGGCAAGACAAGGCCAGATTATTAAAGAATTGAATGATGCAAAACCAGGGGACCTTGCTTTTTTCTCAGATTCAAAAGGGAAAATCGGTCATGTTGGAATAATATTTGAGGAACAAAAGATCATTCATGCTCATGGACAGGTTCGAATAGATGAAATTAATGAAGAAGGTATATATAATGTAAAAAACAATATCAAAACTCATAAGTTAGAGTTTATAAAAAGAATTCTGAGATGATGAACAGGCGAGTATTGGTATTAAATCAGGATTATAATCCGATATCAATATGCACTATACAGCGTGCATTTTTATTGGTGTATTTTGAAAAAGCCGAATTGATTTCTAAAAGCAATGGCGCTTTATTGCGAACGGTCAATCGTTCATTTCCTATGCCGTCTGTTATTAAACTTCGAAATTATGTGCATATTCCATACAAAGGAGTAGTTCTCACCCGACAAAATGTATTCAAAAGGGATGGTTTTGAATGTCAATATTGTGGCACAAACAAAGATTTGACACTGGATCATGTAATTCCTAAAGCAAAGGGAGGAAAAAGTACCTGGATTAACCTGATCACCGCATGTAAAAAATGCAATACGAGGAAAGGAGATTATACCCCGGAAGAAATTGGATTTTCGATAAGGAATTCTCCTTACAAACCTAATTACGTATTATTTTTAAGGGATTTCTCCGGATTTGCACATGATGAGTGGATACCTTACCTGAAAACTGGAACCAATAATTGATTCCAATCTTAAATTTTTTATTTTACTTTTTGCTGGCAAACACAACATTTTTTATAAATTGGGAAGATTATGAGTTAAAATAGATAATTACCCCTCGCTATGATATTGAAAACACGACTACAATTATCTTCTTTAATGTTTCTGCAGTATTTTATCTGGGGAACATGGTATGTTACACTGAACACATACTTGGGGGAATCGCTTGGTTTTACAGGCACACAGATAGGTTTATCTTATGGTACTTTTGCTATCGCTGCAATGATATCTCCTTTTTTTGTTGGACTGGTTGCGGATAAGTTTTTTTCAACTGAGAAAGTGTTAGGTACTTTGCATATCCTGGGAGCTGTACTTTTAGTAGTAACTGCTCAGGCAAAAACCTTTGCTTTGTTTTATCCAAGTTTGCTATTGTATACGCTTACATATACTCCAACGATGGCTTTGTCGAACTCGATTTCCTTTCATAAAATGGATAATCCCTCCCAGGAATTTCCAAGTATTCGTGTACTGGGAACCATTGGTTGGATAGTAGCGAATAATATCATTGGATATCTTGATTATGGTTCATCAGTCAATCAGCTTTATGTAGGCGCTATCGCCTCCTTGTTACTTGGGTTATATTGTTTTAGTCTGCCTCACGTACCACCTAAAAAACAGGTTCATGCCAGTTTTAAAGAAATTCTGGGACTTGATGCACTAGGTTTATTGAAAAAACCTGCTTTCCTGATCATAATTTTGGCCTCTGTTCTCACTTGTATACCATTATCATTTTATTATGGATTTACTGCCTCATTTCTTTCTGATATTGGCATGAACTATATAGCCAACAAATTAAGCATGGGTCAGGTAGCTGAGATTCTGTTTCTGCTGATCTTACCATTTTTCCTTAAGAAGTATGGCATGAAAAAAGTGTTTATCATAGGAATGTCAGCTTGGTTTATCAGATATTTATTCTTTTCTTATGGCGATAATAATTCCATGATATGGATGATCTATGTAGGTATACTGCTACATGGATTATGTTATGATTTCTTCTTTGTAGCTGGCCAGATCTATGTTGATAATGAAGCCCCTTCATATTTGAAAAGTTCTGCACAAGGTATGATCACCTTTGCCACATATGGTTTAGGTATGTTCATCGGCACCTGGTTTGCAGGTCAGACAGTTGATTTTTATACAATAGAAGGGATCAAGAACTGGCCCCAGATCTGGATTGTTCCGGCAGTGATTGCTGCCATCGTACTTGCCCTGTTTATATTTGTATTTAAAGAGAGAAATCATAAGAATAATTTCAGATAGGGTCTTAGCAGGGAAGGAATAAATTTCTGCACCTAACAAAAAATCTAATACTACTTAATGCAATTGTCTTCTTTGGCAAGTATAATTTAAACAGCTGCTTTTTAAGATAGATTTCTGATAATGGTTTTATTTTGATCTAAATTTCCCTCTGAATTATTTCTCCATTGACCTTATCCTTTAAGATGAGTTTCTTTGAACCGTTAGGCAGGATCTCCTCCTTGATTAAAAAATATTTTTCATCAAATTCAACCATCTTTGGCCCCTTCTTGATTTCATCACTACCTCTCCATATGTCTAATTCAACAGGTTCCCATTTTTTTGATTTTGAAGATTTATAACATGCATCGATAATGGCATTGACAACATATCCGTCATAGAAATCTTCCATCGGACTGCGACCTTCATCAATGGCATCAAACATATCAGTGAACATGAAATCATATCCCAGGGCATTAACTTCATCACCTACCGGGAATAACCACCCCGTAGCAGATTCTGCCTTTTCAGCTACATAATCTCCTTCGCCAACGGCTGTAAATACTTCCAGGCCTGTTCTCAGAAAATGATTTAAGAACATCGTGCCTTCAACTCCCATCACCTCATCCCTGAGGTCCATGCCACCTCTGAAACACCAACTCACCTCAAATTGGCCGATCGCTCCTGAAGCATATTTTACAAGAGCTATAGCATGATCTTCAGCCTGAATAGGTTTTACCTGGGTATCAGCCCAACACATGACCTCAAGCGGTTTGACATCCTTACCTATGAAATTCCGGGCTATTTCTATACAATGACAGCCCAGGTCAATAATGGCTCCGCCACCTGAAAATTCCGGATTCCAGAACCAATCACTATGTGGCCCAGGGTGGGTTTCGCGCGAACGAACCCATAGAATATCACCAAGCGCTCCGTTTTTTACTGACTCCAGTGACTTCAGAGTTTTCGGCGTATAGCATAGATCTTCAAGGTATCCGTGAAAGACATTGTGCTTTTCTACCAGCTCCAGCATTTCCTTTGATTCCTGAGCATTTCTCCCCAGGGGTTTGGTGACCAAAACGGCTTTGCCTGCCTCAGCTGAGCGTTTTACGGCTTCGAGATGGAGATGATTTGGTAGTGCGATCACCACTGTATCTATGTCAGGATCATTGATGGCCTCATCCATATCGGTTGTCCATTTTGGGATATTCCAGCGTTCAGCAATTTTTTTAGCCGAATCTTCACTTCTTGAATAAATAATCTGAACACGATCTTGCCTTCTCTGTCCATGAAGGGTATGGGTATAAAAATCACCAATGAAACCTCCCCCAAGCATTGCTATTTTTTTGGTCTTCATATGAGCATTGATTTAGTATAAAAATCTGTTATTTCGGTAAAATATGAATTTATTTAAAAATAGGAAATTCAGTCATAATTTTGATTAAGAATAATCATTAAATTCTGAAGGTCAGGAATATTGTTTTGACATTTGTATTTATAGACAATTGGATTGGATATTAAGAACTTCTTCAATTTTGTGATATTGTTAATTTCATGAGTATTAAGTTGTACAATATAATTCCTTATAATTGTTTAATTTAGATTTTATGTTTGAATATTTTCGGAGAAAAAATTAAACCTATCTCTTCCTTGATGGAGTAAATTAAATGATTCAAATTCTATGAACAGACGACAATTTATCCTTAAAACATCTTTAAGTTCAATGGTTCTTCCTTCAGTAATGCTAGGTTCAAAGGCCATTTCCGGTGTATCAGAAAATTCTTTTGTGCCTCAGTGGAGGAATAAACAGTCCGATATGTCCTATCGCATGTTTGGAAGAACCGGCTATATGATCTCAGAAGTGGTATGTGGAGGAGATCCTGTGTCCCCTGAAACATATAAACAAGTCGAACTGGCCATAGAAATGGGATTGAATTATCTTGACACAGCCCCGGCATATGGCAGAGGAAATTCAGAAAAAGGATACGGAGAGATCCTTAAGTCCTCCTCGAAACGTGAAAAAGTATTTCTAAATACGAAGATAAGTGGATTTACCTCCATAAGAAACAAGATGTACAGGGAGATCTATGATGGTCTGCCATCCG
Organism: uncultured Cyclobacteriaceae bacterium; assembly: GCA_965365715.1. GTDB lineage: Bacteria > Bacteroidota > Bacteroidia > Cytophagales > Cyclobacteriaceae > JAGTVG01. The sequence goes on from CBDUCT010000158.1 coordinate 5,390, forward strand.
GGAAACAGGAAAGTATCATCAAAAAAGCTTGGCAGATGCGAGAGGATAGAGGAGTTGATAAACCAGGGTATTTTTATATTTATTGGCCGGGTCAGGAAAGATCGATGGATCCATCCTATTTAAGTAATGCGATGATGAGCGATTATGGACATAAGGTGGATGGGAGCAAGGAGTTTAAGGAGTTTATTTTTAATTCCATCGAGGGGAGTTTACAAAGAACGAAAACAGATTATTTCGATCTGGCCATGTGTCCCCATGGAGCAAATTGTCCTGAGGAAGTAAATATACCGGAAGTTTTCGAAGCTTTTGATGAACTCAAGAGACAAGGCAAAGTAAGATACTTAGGCGTATCAAGTCATAATGATCCCGCAGGCGTATTAAATGCTGCGGTCGCTTCCGAAAAATATGATGGAGCGATGGTTGCTTATAATTTCCTGAACGATGGATTTCTTGATGGTGCCATCCGGAGAGCATATGATGCTAAAGTAGGTGTGATTGGAATGAAAGTAGCTATGAGTGTTGCAACGCAGCATGAACAATTAAAACCCTTGCCAGCCTGGCGTGAAGAGAAACTGAATAAAATAGTCCCGGGTGATCTCAAGGCTCCTTTGAAAGCTTATTTATGGGCTTTACAGAACCCACGAATATCTGCGGTTATTTCAAATTTATGGGATGAAAATTATGTAAAGGAAAATTTATCCGTCGCCGGCAAAAAAGTTGAATTACTACGGGGATAGCTATCATCAATCCTAAGGTCGTCAATATAATGTCATCCTGTTATTTTACCTGGCAACCCGGTCAGAAAATATGAGTTCAATTTCTGGCCTTTCTAGTAATGCCACCTCACAAATGCTTCCATGGCTTCATATTCTGCCATACCCAGCAAATTATAGATCCTGGCAGTTTCCCGGTTCCTGTCTTGTGCTCTTTCCCAGAATTCTCTGGCATCCGTTCCTGGGAACAAGGCACTGTCCTTCTGCGACTGATGTTTAAAAATCGCTTTTGTTTTCTTTTGTAATTCATCAGGGCTTAGTGGAACGCACATTTCAACTTTATCGATCTCCCATTCCTGCCATGCTCCTCTATATAACCATAACCAGCAATCTTTCATCCAGGGCTCAGTATCTTTTAACTCTTCCAACGCCAGGAATACTGATTCCAAACAGACCCTGTGTGTACCATGTGGATCTGAAAGATCACCGGCTGCATATATTTGATGAGGTTTTACTTTTTTTATAAGATCTTTAGTGATCTCAATATCCTCTCTTCCAACAGGATTCTTTTTAACTTTACCAGTTTCATAAAAAGGTAAATTTAGAAAATGGATTTGTTCATCCGGAATACCAACAAATTTACATCCAGCCCAGGCCTCTGCCTGGCGGATTAGTCCTTTGATATCTTTTACTTCATCAGAATCCACCTGTCCGGGTTCTTTTGTCGCCAGGAAATCAGAAACCTTACCAAATAAATTGGAGGCCAGTTCTTTGTTCCCACCAAAAGCTTGTGCATATTCATTTACAAAGTATGCAAACCGTAATGTATCATCATCAAAAACAGCGATATTGCCGGATGTCTGATAGGCTACATGTACCTCATGTCCCTGATCGACCAGCCTTATAAAAGTACCTCCCATAGATATTACGTCATCATCAGGATGAGGAGAGAAAAGAATTATACGTTTAGGATATGGATCAGCCCTCTCAGGACGGTTGGAATCATCAGCATTTGGCTTTCCGCCAGGCCAGCCGGTAATGGTTCGCTGAAGATCGTTGAAAACCTTTATATTGATTGAATAGGCATCCGGACCTTTTTCTGCAATGAGGTCACTCATGCCATTATCATTATAATCCCTGTCAGTTAACTTAAGAATAGGTTTGTTTACTTTCTGACAAAGCCATATCACGCCTTTCCTGATCATTTGATCATCCCATTCACATGGCCCCACTAACCAGGGGGTTTTTATTCGGATAAGATCTGCCGCAGCACCTTCATCAACAATTATTTTTGTATTTCCATGCTTCTGAAGATAGCTGGCAGGAACATGATCAGTGATTTCCCCCTCAACAGCTTTCTGGATTATGGCTGATTTCCCTTCACCCCAGGCCAGTAAAAATATTGTTTTAGCACTGAAAATAGTTCCAATTCCCATGGTTATTGCCCTTTTTGGGACGTTGTCTTCACCAAAAAAGTCACTCGCCGCATCAACCCTGGTTACATGGTCAAGGGTGATTAACCTGGTGCGGGAATCTATAGGCGACCCTGGTTCATTAAAACCGATATGACCTGTTTTCCCAATACCCAGCAATTGTATATCAATTCCACCAGCATCAGCAATTTTCTGTTCATACATATCACAGTATTCGTGGATCTCATCAACCGGTATCGAGCCATCGGGAATGTTAATATTTTCTTTTGGTATGTCTATATGGTCGAAAAAATTTTCATTCATGAACCTTACATAGCTTTGAAGTTTGGTCTTCGGCATTGGATAATACTCATCAAGTTTTAAGATAATTGCATCCCTAAAACTCAAATCGGTTAATTTAACCGGAAGCATCGAAGTGCGTTCGTTCGCAAAATATAAGTTTGCAGCGGAACTATCCACATTGCTGCTCATCAATCCACGCCCGGCGAACCCTGTCAGGAGCGATCGCTGCGGTTGGAGTTGAAGCTCATCGCCGATGTGGGATTCGTGGGGCAAGCCCAACGCGGGCAAGTCCACCATGCTCGCGGCGATCAGCCAGG
>CBDUCT010000159.1:0-8109 GCA_965365715.1 uncultured Cyclobacteriaceae bacterium
TCTTCCCCATCTACCCGACTAATATCAGTATGTGACCAGGATGGAAAAAAGGCTCAACAATTATCTCAAAAATTTGGTACGGAGAATTATACCACCAACTATCAGGAAATTCTTTCCAATTCGGAAATATCAGCCGTATCAATAGCAACCCCGGATCATACCCATACTCAGATCGTTTTGGATGCCCTTCATGCCGGCAAGCACGTCCTGGTAGAAAAGCCCCTGGCCACTACGGTCGAAGAATGTGAGCAGATCCTCGCAGCCCGTGATGCATCAGAGGCCATTTTAATGGTGGATTTCCACAATCATTGGAATATCCCGTTTATGCATGTGAAGAAAATGGTTGAAAATGGAGAACTGGGTGATTTACAGATGATTAATGTCAGATTAAATGACACCATCTACGTACCCACAAAAATGCTCAGTTGGGCATCAAAGTCCTCCCCCGTACATTTCCTGGGCAGTCATGTGGTAGATCTTATCCGATGGATAACCGGGGATGAGATAATAAGAGTGTATTCAGTCAGCCGGTCAGAAGTGCTCAGTAAAAAAGGTATTGATACGCCGGATTTTTATCAATCTATACTTGAATTTTCCAAGGGTACCTCAGCTTACGTGGAGAACTGCTGGATCCTGCCTGAAAATTCACCCAATATTTTCGAATTTAAAGGCGATTTTACCGGATCGAAAGGGAGCGCCTCTGTCAATGTAAGTCATCATCGGATGATCGAGAAATATACGGAAGAAGGGATTGGATTCCCTGATGTATCCGGTGTGGTTGACCGGTATGGACAGGCCCTCGGATTCTGTACGGCATCCATCGAACACTTCATAGATTGTCTCCGGAACAATACCCAACCCATGGTGACCGGGAAAGATGGATTGGTTGCCACTCAAATTGTACAAGCTATGGAAGAGTCTGCCAGGAAAGGTCATCCGGTTGATCTTCAACCCATAATCGATTAAGATTCAGGATGACAACTACATTCGAATTCATTGATTGGGCCTTCATCATTGGATTTCTGATCGTCAGTTTATCGATCGGACTGTTCGCACGAAAACAGATTATAAATGTAGATGATTTTCTTCTTGTCGGTAGAAAGCTACGATCATTCCGCGGGATCGCCACATTGGCCAGCACTGAGATGGGTCTGGTCACCATTATATATTTTTCTGAAGAGGCCTATTCAAACGGATTTGTGGCCATACTGGCAGGAATCATTGCTGCTTTAACAATGTGGATTATCGGGAAGACCGGATTCGTGATCAAACATTTAAGATCATTAAGCATACGAACGGTACCTGAATATTTTGAAATGCGGTTCACACCGGGTGTCCGATGGATTGCCGGTGTATTGATATTTCTTACCGGAATACTGAATATGGGCATCTTTCTTCAGGTGGAAGGACGGTTTCTTTCGATTACTATGGGATTCCCGCCTGATACGCTACCCATAATTATGGGAGTCATTCTGGTAATTGTTGTGTCCTATACGATACTTGGGGGGATGTATTCTGTAGTGATCACTGATATATTTCAGTTTATTGTTTTGCTTGCCGGGATAGTATTGATAAGCTATTATGCTATCGTACATGCGGGTGGTTTTAACGGTATGATGGATTCCGTCCAGACTCATTATGGTGATGCCGGATTCGATCTGCGGGAAGCTCCAAAGTATGGTTTATTATTCATTCTCTGGACAGCGCTTTATTATACCGCAGGATGGTCATCCTGGCAACCCGTTGTTCAACGTGTATTCAGCATGAAAGATGGAGATACTGCCAAGAAGCTTTATAAGATAAGCAGCATTTTTATGTTTTTCAGAGCCTGTATGCCGATGTTGTGGGGTATAGCAGCTCTTGCAGTAATTGGTATAATTCCTGAAACACAGACCGCTCTTCCCCATATGCTGATACGCATTATACCTGCAGGCATGATCGGTTTTATCATGATTGGATTCCTATCGGCATCTATGTCAACCTATGACAGCTATTTATTGTCTTTCAGTGCCATATTAACTCAGGATATCACAGCTCCACTGCTTAAGCACCGGATCGATGGGAAAAGGCGCATGCTGTTCATTCGGGCGGGTATCATTGTTATCGGGTTGTTTATCTATTTCTGGGGTATTTATTACGATTTTACAGAAACAGTATTTCGGTACATCGCCCTGACCGGATCACTGGCATTTGCCGGTACCCTAACGGCCCTGGTTGGTGGTATCTACTGGAAGAAAGCCAGTACTACCGGCGCATATCTTGCATTTATAGCCAGCGCTATACCTCCGATTGTTTCATTGTTCATACAGGAGATCAGTCCCACCAAAGCCGGATTGCTCAGTTTTGTGTTAGCGCCAATAAGCCTGGTAGCAGGGTCATTTCTTTTTCCGGATAAAATAATTAAGTCTGAAAAACCGGGATAAGTAAATAAGCATATTGCTGGAAGATTATAAACTGCTAAAGTAATCTTATATTTTAATCTGCAGTAAACTGTAGAATTATTCGTATCTCCTTCACGACAGGAAACTACGGAAATGATCGAATTCATCTGTCGGAAGGAAACCGCTGGAAACTACAGAAACGATCGTATTCATCTGTTGGGAGGAAACGGCTGGAAACTACAGACACGATGGCATTTACCTGACAAAAGAAAACTGAAAAAATAACTACATTTTACAATTGCCAAGAAATTTCACATTTACCAGATCCAGATGCATGATACCCTAAATCTTAAACTCAACTTTAAAAACTTCGAATCTTATAATAGAACCCCTCTTTACTTCGCAAACTTAATTTTAAAAACAACCGACCTTTTAAAAGACGGTAAAGATAAGTTCCCATCATTTATCTCCTCAGTAGACCAGTTATCGGTCCAGGGGTCATAGGCCTGGGAACTTTCTATATCCAAATTCTGGATAGCGGCTGCAAGATCAACAGAAAGATCCTGAAGCAATTCCGGTTTAATCCCCTTCTCAAATTCTGATCGCCAATCATTCTGGATGTCCTTACACCAGGCGATCAGGGTATTATTTCCTTTGAGGGCGTAGATCCTTAATCTGTCGTGAGGTATCATAAAAGGTTCGAATCTTTCTTTTACCGGATCAATGCCGTCAACAGCCTCAGCAAAACGATCAAAAAGGTACCATTGATCAAACCTGTCGATGCATTGCCTCCACCACCAGGCATTTCCAGTACCGGCAGCCCCGGCAAAGAAAGGTGCGAATAACTGATCATGGTTAAGTACCCCCACCGTATCCAGGTCATAGATCTTAGAATAGCCGGTATGTTTTGGCTTCACGGCACCTGTTTCCGCCAGAACCACTGGTTTTCCTGTATTAAAGTTCAACATTTCCCGGACCGCTTCAGCAGCCAACACATCGGCCGGGCCATGACACACTTCCCACCTGGCCCCCAGGTCAAGATAACGGTGGACCTGTGTCACATCAATGGTCTCAAGCGCCATCATTGGGCGGTACATCTCCTCCCTGTAGCCCTCGTAATCATAACTTCCAAGACTTTGTACAGCCAGGTTTTTGGGAAACAGCCTGTGCAGTTCAGGCAGCATGATCTTCGTCCACTCCAGGTAATCTCCCTTCACACAGTTGACCTCGTTCCACAGCTCCCAGGCAAAAATCTCAGGGCGGTCACCATACCTTTCCTGATAGAATTTTAACTTCCGCTTAAACTGTTCATGCCCCTTCTCACTATCAATAAACTCTTCCATCGAAGTGTAATATCCCCCATTTGCCACATTATGAATAATCTTATCAGACCACCTGTTCTTTTCAGCAGGGCAATCCCTGAAATATTCCAGGCACATTTTAACCTTTATGCCATTCGCATAGCATAGTTCAAGAAATCGGTCCAGGATTTTTGCCTTTTCCTCATCATATACCCCGCTTTGCTCATGTTCAATATCCCACAAGGAAAGACCCAGCCATACGCGGCAATAATTTATACGGTTTGCTGCCATCGTCAGCACCACCTCTTCCAGTTCATCTTCCTCAGGAGGATTTACTAGATTAAAACCGTTGGGAATATATGTGGATCCATTGCTCAATTCAAAATAAGCCGGATTTTCAGTGCTTACCTGAACATAAGCATCTTTATCATCAATCTTTGCTATTTCCTTTTTTGCCTGGCTACACATCAGCAATGGAAGTAATATCAGGAATGAACTTATTCTGGCAATGGATCTATTAATATACATGTATAGAAAGTTTAAAGTAAAAGTGTTTTACTATGTGAATCTAAAAAATTATAGTACCAGACAAAATTATGCCCACGGGAATAAAAATGATCAGGCCCGCCAGGGTCGTTGTCTTTTAAGATCCGAATTTAAGACATTCATGGCTATGTTAACATCATCGACGATCTGAAAATCATACATACCAACGCAGATGAAATCAGCCCCGTTTTCAAAAGCATACCTGAAACCGACTTCAGGATGTATCGCCCCTGCAGCCAATGTCTTGAAGGCTATCCATGGAACATCAATAGATTTCATATACTCAATGGTATCCTCCGGATCGGTACACCAGATATTGTCATGCTGATTCTCCTTGTTGGCAGACCAGTAATTGGTATGATGAAGGGTTTTCATCCAGAAATCAGGTTTTAGTCCATATTCTACACAGGCTTTTACAGTGGCCAGTTTATGTCCACCAATTCCGGCAGGCAGGCCATTTTCTTTAATCAAATCCAATGTTTTTCCGATTTCCTCCAATCTGCCCTGTTCCACCATCAGGTCGGCCATTCCACCATGCACATAACATGCACTGGCACCATTATCGATTGACATCTGTGCCCCTTTCAAGGTGTCTTCTCCTCCGCAATCAGAGATGAACTTTATATTTCCAATTTTTCTTTTCCAATACGTGTTAATGACCCGGCACAATACAGGATTTGTCAGGAAAGCATTTATTCCACATTTTTCAGCCATCAGGAAGGTTTCATATACCTTGTCATCGTGGAAATATGATTTTACCAGTTTGGATACGTATATCAGGTCCCTGGCATGTGCCCATCCACCAATCAGGTTCCCTCCGAGTATTACGCGGCTGAATTCTTCACCAGCGATTGTAGTATGAGGGACCTTCGCAGTAAGATCCTGCAGACTCGTGAAATTATATGACTTAATGGTTGCGCTTGTGATGGCATCAGTCTCTTTAAGGAATTTTTCCTCATAACTGATCCATCCCTTTTTCTTAATGGCAGCCACTACAAATCCACCAAAAATAGGTAAGGTGGCAAGATTCTTCACCAGCTCTCTTCTACTCAATTTTACTTCATCGTAATCTGCATTTTCCTCTTGCTTTCCGTCAACATCCTTTCCCTGTTTAAATTGATTTCTAACCAAACTGTTCAATCTGTCAATACCGGGAAGACTTTTTGGAGAGATAAAGAGAAATACGGATAATGCCATTAACTCAACCAGGTTTTTATTGACGATCAGGTATTGCCCTTCAGCGGGCACGCCAAAATCCATACCCAGGAAAGGAGGATTTGCCACATAATATAGGGATAGCATTATTATCCCAAAAGCAGAAGCGTACCTGGTTAAGATTCCAAAGAAAAGAGCAAGTCCGATAAGTATCAATCCCCATATATTGAGAAAGTCGACTATCGCCAGGGCTTTCGGATTGGTGGCAAGACCTTGAAAAAAATCCGCGAATATCCACTTGGATACCGATAGAAAATTATATGATGTCCAGTTAGGATTGAGCAGTTTAGAGATTCCTTCATATAAAAAATGCCATCCAATGACTGTTCTGAGCAAGACCAGGAAAATTTCCAGGCCTCTTCTATTCAATAGCTTAGTTTCCATTTTAAAAAATCGGTTTGTATAATAACACAATCTAACAAATTCGTTTTTTTATTCAAACTATCTGGCAAAAAACAGTTGGCAGCAATTTTTTGCTTAGGCTTACTTTAATTATCAATAATAATTCGACCATCAATAATGTAAAACTATAATTGTTAAAAATAAATAGTGCTTTCTCTGTAATGTGGATTGTGATTATTGTTGTTGCGAGTATTATGCGTTATATTTCGAAAAACACAATTTTTTTTAAACGATGACAGAGATCTTTACCTGGGTGGGCATATTTTTTTGCCTAACCCAATCAGCTATGTTTAGTGGATTAAATCTAGCATTTTTCAGCATTACACGTCTACGACTTGAAATTGAGGCTGAGGCATCTCATTCCAGGGGAGCTAAAAAGGTACTCAAAATGAGAGATGATTCAAATTTCTTATTAACAACAATTCTCTGGGGAAATGTCGGAATTAACGTGCTATTAACACTTCTTTCTGATTCTGTGATGGCTGGAGTCATCTCATTTCTGTTCTCTACTTTTCTGATCACCCTTTTTGGAGAGATTGTACCTCAGGCATATTTCTCCCGCAACTCTTTGAAAATGGCATCATTGCTATCACCTGTCTTACGATTATACCAGTTCATTCTGTATCCTGTAGCAAAACCCAGTGCTTTATTGCTGGATACCTGGTTGGGGAAAGAATCAGTACAATATTTTGCCGAAAAAAACCTCAAATTATTATTACGTAAACACGTGGAAGGAGCTGAAAGTGAGATCGACTTTATTGAAGGAACAGGAGCGATAAATTTTCTTTCACTCGATGACATCCCGGTTTTGCAGGAGGGAGAGGAAATTAATCCACAGAGTATCATTTCACTACCGGTAAAAAACAATAAAATTCTTTTCCCTGAATTCAAAGCCATCCCTGAAGATCCTTTTATACAACAAGTGAACAGCTCAGGTAAAAAGTGGATCATAATTACCAATGATGAAAATATACCTTTTGCAGTTCTGGATGCAGATAACTTCATTCGTTCAGCCTTATTTTGTAAAGAATGTGAAGCAATCGAAGATTTTTGCCATTCACCTCTGATAGTTACAGATAAAACAACAAATTTAGGTGAGGTTATCAAGGACCTTCGAAGTAAAATAGAAGATCATGCAGATGTTCCAATTGAGAAAGATATCGTTCTTTATTGGAGCAAGGACGAAAAACGAATTATTACTGGAGCTGATATCTTTGGTAGATTATTAAAGGGCATATAAACCTCAAACAAGAATTATATTATTAGCAGGATCTTCTCCTTCAAGTATCAAAGCTTGCATTACAAAATAATGCCGCACGAAAAGAATAAGTTACTGGTTATATTAGTGATATTATAATCCCGGGAGGTGAAATGTACCCTAGAAAACAAGACAATTTTCTAATGAAATTTTAAAACAATTTGCCTGTTTACTCGATTGGCTTTCTATTGTAATTAATGTATTTAAGATAACGTTTCAGTTAATTATCAGGAAAGGTAAATTATAGGTTTTTTCTTAACTCATACGTTTTACCCGCTGCCTTATATAAACTAGCTGCCTCATCATAATCCAGGGTCTGCTGTCCATCTGAATAGGCCTTTTCAGGCCTCTGATGAACTTCCACCATGATGCCATCAGCACCCGCCATGATGCTGGCCAATGACATGGGAAGCACATGGTCTCTGATCCCTATTCCATGTGATGGATCCGAAATAACCGGGAGATGTGTTTTTTCCTTAAGAATAGGAATCGCATTCAGATCCAGGGTATTGCGGCTCGCTTTTTCATAAGTTCTAATGCCCCTCTCACACAAAATAAGTTTTTCATTCCCACCTGAAAACACATATTCTGCCGAATACAGTAATTCGTCGATGGTTCCGGATATCCCCCGCTTAATCATGACAGGCTTATCGACCTTTCCCAGTTCATCAAGGAGGTTGAAATTCTGGGTATTTCTCGCTCCTACCTGGTAAATATCGATATAATCATACATTGGTTCTATCTGGGATACCTGCATAACTTCCGTAATGATCTTAATACCTGCCTCCCTTGCCAGTTTATGCCAAATCTTCAGACCATCAAGCCCAAGGCCCCGGAAGGAATAGGGAGAACTTCGCGGTTTATACACACCGCCACGCATGATCCTGATATTGTTCCTTTTCAGATGTTCCAGGGTAGATTGGATATTTTCCTCACCCTCAATGGAACAGGGACCTGTCAGGACCTATAAATTACTCTCGCCGATGAATAGCCCATCACCCAGATC
>CBDUCT010000160.1:0-8106 GCA_965365715.1 uncultured Cyclobacteriaceae bacterium
CTTCATATTTGAATCCTTCCATCCAGGTATATCCCAGTTTGGCTACTTTTTCAAGAATGGGTTTAATGCCTTCAGCCTCAATTTCATTACGCAGGGTGTAAAGTTGTAATCCAATATCCTTTTTTTCTGGTTGTGTCACAACTTCTTCTACATCAGCTGGCTTTTTCTTTGATGTGCAGCCATAGGGAAGAACGAGACTTCCTGCCGCCAAAGCCCCGGTCGCTTTTAAAAATTCTCTTCTTTTATTCATTATGCTTTCTTTAGTATTTGAAATAGATTCCCGTAAAAAACTTAAAATTAATCTGAAAAATTGTTAAATGATAAAAATTGAGGATTAAATAGAAGTTGAAGAACTCAAGAGAAGTCTTATGATTGAGTTTTAAATATGCCTGCAAAGGATATTTAATTTCAATAATTATCACTTGTTAAGTGCTTCAAGGGGTACTTTGCTATCCTGCAATTTAGGCTCGGCTTGCCGGTATAGTATATTCAATCTTGTTCTGTATTTCGCATCAATTTCAGCAATTTCCTTTGCCAAATCCTTTCTTCTCAGTCTATGTTTACGTTTAGGATGTATTTTGATCTTATGTTTCGGAGATGAATTATCTAATTCGATAAAAAGACTGAGATCCTTGAATAACCTGATCTTACCCTGCTCAGTATCAACATATCTTTTTTTCTTGGTTCGGAAAAATAAATCCATTAAACTGACACGAAAATTCAGGTTTACTGCGGAATCATAAAGGTAATATTTGCCAAATATATTCATATCGCTGATGCTATTATTGACCAATATATCCTGGAGGATCATGTCGGTTCCATTAATAAACATCTGAAACTCAGAATTATTTATAAGTATACTGTCTTTTGCTTTGTGGCCAATAAATGACAAAGTGTTATCCAATTCTGGATTGTTAATGATTTTTCCTTCCTCAATAACTATATCCGCATAAAACAGGTTCTGATCATTCACTAAATTTAGTAGACTATCCATCTGAAATAATCCTTCTGCTTTATAGGATAATAAACCTTCAATTTTACCGTGTGAGCCATCAGAAATATCAGTATTTGAAAATGAATTTATTAATGGATTAATAGACATTTTAGTTCCGGTGGAATAAAAATGACCGCTCATTGTTTTATCCTCGTTTTGAAGACATAAACCTGAGAATTCAACATATCCTCCAGAAGTATTAAAATTGATATACCTTATGCTGAGGATCCCATCAGTCATACTACTTGAGAGATTTAAGTTTTCAACAACAAGATCCTGATATTGTAAATAGCCTGCATTCAGATTTAAATCTATATCAATATTATTTGGGATCGTATGTGCAATGTGTTCTTCTATATGTTTTTCATTGGAACTGAATCCACCGATCGTCTCATAAAATGTCTGAACATTTGAAGAATCTATAATTATATCGATATTGCCAGCTATTCTGGGTTCGTGTAAAAGATAGTCAACTACCTGTAAATCAATATGTCCCAATCCCTCATTTAAATCAATGGAGAAATCTTCTATATCAATTTCATCTTTTGATATTTTTACTCCAGTATGAATATCATTAAACATTCTGGAACCATATAAAAGACTGTCTATATCAATATGGAAGTTAATATCCACTACTTCTGGAATTTTAGGAACCTTTCTTGGTTTATCCGGGGAAAATTCTTTTTTATGGAAGTCATTTAAAAGCTCCCTGACAGAGAGAGTTGGGAACATCGCCTTTCCCTCGGCTTGTATAAACCAAATCCCTTCTGAGTTGTATTTTATATCCGAGTTAAAAGATAAATTTCCATTCAGTAATTCGGTGGATAATTTCTTTATTTTGATATCACCTTTCGAAAAATTAACGTTCATGCCAAGATTTTTAAATTCTCTCCCTGATATAATCCCGTTTTTAATTGAAAGGGCTAACTCGAGATCAATATTTTGAGGAATAAAACTGGTTTTTGTGCTGTCATTGCCATTACCGGAAGTATTACCCAATTCATCTATATTGAGCTGATTAAACTGAGCATCAATTTTTCCTCTTTTGATTTGAGGCGTGTCATGCTGATTAAGTTGTATTATCAGACTGCTGGCTATTTTCCCTTCCTGATAATCGAAGGTCATATTATTAATGTTCAACTTATCATGATCTAAATTTCCATTAATGATTAAATGATCAATAGAACCAAAACCTCCTTCGATCTTCTTTGCCTCTATGTTTAAATCAAGATTGACATTGGGCCTCCGGACCTTATTTTCATTATCCTTTATGGTATCATTTGCAGTATTCAAGGATGATAAGTTAAAATAATCCGATGTAATATTAATATTGCCAGAGAGGGCAGTCTTACGTCCTAATATAAACTGATCCAGGTTATTCAATTCTGCCTGAATTTCAATGTTGGAATCCATAATTTCCCCCTTTAAGTCTTCAATCCTGATATAATGATTATCCAGGCTTATTTTAGCTGTGGGGATCCGAATATGTTGTTTTGATTTTTTAAATAATATATCCACCGAATCAACTAGTATTTTACCATAAGCATGTTGTTTGTTATTCAGATGAAGTTCCTGCAATTCGCTAATTTTACCGTCAAAAAACAAATCAATATTTATTTTCCCGGATGCATTGATGATATCATCATGAAGGATGTGATCTAAGTCAATCTCAGATATAAAATGGCCCTTTACAATCGGGTCAATAAAATTACTGATTATTAATTGAGCATCGACAAAGCTTTCTTCAACTTTAAAATTTAACGCATCAACTATCAGGTTATTGGTTTCAGGTCCATGCATATCACCATTGTTATAATTACCAATAATATGCAGGTTCCTGACTGGATAAGGTAAAGCGGGGCTTTTAATATCAGCATTTTTAATCTCAAAGATTAATTGATTAAATGGACGTGTGGTAGGATTCACAAATCCATCCTGATTATAGGATATTTTTATCTCAGCATCCTTGTTTAATTGATATAAACTTATGTTTTCCGGCAGGTTGAAGAGACTTAGATGATCATCAAAATTGCCCTGACTTTCAATTCTTAATTTTACTTCGTTACCATTTCCCTGTTTTCTAAAGGAAATAGTAGGATGCAGAATAAGAGTATTTGATACCAGGAAGCCGTTTTCAAGATAAATATGGTTTTCTTCCGTATTTATGTTAAGGACAATATCCCTTCCGATCACCTTCTTGTCTGAAAATAAGGTTATACCTCCTGACTTTAAAGAATCCAGTTGCCCTTTCAAATCGCCTGATATCTTAATAAGGTGCTGATCTATATCGAGGTTGAATAAACTGCGGTTAATCGTGGCGTAGGTTTGGTTATTTTTATAATCGTTGGTTAGGCATAATTTTACATTATTCAATTCCAAGTCCGGTGAATATATGTTGACCGGAAAGTTCATCTTGTTTTTCACAGCTTTACGGTCATTTAGTTTGAGTCGTGGCTTATTCCCGTCCATATCAATTCTATTGTTAACCACCGCGTCATCAATAATGATGCTGTTGATTTTGATACTATCATCAATAAAATCCCAGAGGTTAAACAAAACCTGAATACTGCCAATATTAATTAATTCAGTAGTATCATCCGATAGAACAACATGGGTTAATTTCAGCCGGGCATCTGGAAAGTTATTAAGATAAGTTAAATGGAATTCCTCGATATGTACGGAATTATCAAAGCTGGAATTAATATAATCTACTATTGTATCCTCTATACTATCCTGGTGTTTGAATGAGTATATTACAAGTACTGTAGCGCCAATAAGACAAAGAGAGATGATACTCAAAAAGAATACAATTATTATCTTCCTCATTAATAAGAAATCACTTAAGTATTTTCCATACCCCTTAAGGGTCAGTCAGGGAATGTAAATTTTTGACATTATAATATGTTTTTTAATCTGATTCAAATAATTGTAAATATATCATAAATCTGCTCATACTTTTTGGTGATGTAATGGTATTAAAAATTAAATCCAGCTCTTACATAATCAGGGCTATAATTATACGACTTTCTTTACAACTTTTATCTTAAGAAAATTCATGATTCTATTAATTGGTTCAATTGAAGGTAAATGCTAAGATTTTTCTCATAAAAATATTTTAACTTAGTTGAGCTAATATGATCAGGATATCAATTATATGCCCATCTATATTCAACAATGAAAACCAGGAAAATTGAACTAAAGGATACCAGGGATTATTTCCCAGCCTTACAACGAAAAATCAAAGGTAAAACACTGGCATTTTTCGATGGGCCCGGTGGTACACAAGTGCCTAAACGGGTGATCCGGGCAATATCAAATTACTACCGTTTTTATAATACGAACACACACGGAGAATTTCAAACATCCATTGAAACCGACCGGATCATTCAAGATTCCAGGAAAAATATGGCTATTTTCCTCGGTGCAGAAGACCCCTCAACCATCTCTATAGGGCAGAACATGACAACATTGAACTTTTCTCTGAGCCGGGCTTTTTCCAGACTTCTCGTTCCTGGTGATGAAGTACTCATTACCCAATTGGATCATGAAGCCAACAGGGGACCCTGGTTATCTCTCAGGTCCTCAGGAGTAAAGGTCAGGGAAGTGGCTATATTAGATAACGGGACTTTGGATTATGAAGATCTTAAAAATAAAATAACTGAAAATACTCGTTTGGTTGCTATCGGTTGGGCTTCAAATGCATTGGGAACCGTAAATGATATTCGGAAAGTTCGGGAACTGACCTACCTGGCAGGAGCATTTCTTCTTGTGGATGCTGTTCACTATGCCCCGCATTTCCCCATATCAGTACAGGATATTGGAATGGACTTCCTGCTTTGCTCAAGCTATAAATTTTATGGTCCTCATCTTGGATTTTTGTATTCCAAACCCGGGCAACTTGATAAACTGCCTGTTGACAGACTTTCTACCCAGGAACAAATGGCACCGTTTTCCATTGAAACCGGCACATTAAATCATGCGGCCTTGGCAGGTGTAAATGCAGCAATCGCCTTTATTTCCTCTTTAGGAGATGGCCAATTGCTTCGTGACAGATTAGCCACGGCGTTCCAGAAGATTGGAAATCATGAAAAGCGGCTTGGGGAGTTATTGTATAAAGAAATTGGATCTATGCCTAATTTAAGGATCATTGGGCCGGACTTTAGCCAGGATAAACGGGCACCCACAATATCCTTCGTTCATGATGTTCTCAAACCAATTGAGATATGCAGGAAGCTTGCAGAAAATAATATTACAGCCTGGGGCGGTCATTTTTATGCTCAAAAAGCGATAGAAGTATTGGGATTATCGGAAAGGGGAGGTGTAACACGTTTAGGAATTTCCCTATACAATAACGAAAATGATATTGACAAAGTGGTTGAAGTATTAAAATCGATCTGAATTGCTTAATGCCGGATTTGAAAATATGGGCTTTTCAGAACTTATTTTTTCCCATTATTTTTACCATTTCGACCAAGCGGATTCATCTCCATCCATAGCCTTTGGAATTCCTTTTTATATGCTCTGACAATTTTATTATTTGTTGTAACGAGCATATTTTCATTATTTATATCAGCGCCTGTTCTGGTCCAGTTATAACTTCCGGTTAATAATTTGATATTATCAATAATAACAAACTTATGATGCATGAGGCTCTTATCAGTATCAATTCTTACATTGATTCCTTTTTTATTTAGAAGTACAATATCAGATCCCTTATCGAATATTTTTCCATCATCAGTTATAATTCTTACATTCACTCCCTTGGAATAGCATTCGTCCAGTGTCTGCGCTATAGGATCATCGCTTATGGTGAACATACAGATCTTGAGATCCGATCTGGCTGATCTTAGATTTCTTATTGCAATTTCGCGAATATCATCATGATGGCTGAAGTAAGCAGCATTTTCAGGCTCTGATTCTCCTAAATTCAGGATTTTATCCAGTAAAATGGTCAGCCATTCATTATAGGCATAATACTGATCAGGACCTATATTCCGCCTTGATTTATCAAGGACATCTTTGATCAATGCCAGTTTTACCTTATTAGAAACCGATTTTGAAAAAGCCTTTTCCAGATCGAAAATTAATTCATCTTCCTGCAAAAACTCACGCAATAAAGGCTCTATTGATATTTCAGTATTGTTCATTTACTTTTTTAAAAATTGCTAAAAAATCAAGATTTTAAATTAGCCAGTTACATTTTAACATGAAAACACTTTTGGTTCGAATAGGCATGAAAACTTACCCATATATACTTTTGGTATATTTTAAGTAATTGGAAATACGTAATCTCTTACTATTTCCTGATTAAATCCATGCAACCACACGCCCATAGGTTTTCCTTAAATATTATATAAACTACCGGATATATAACGTCAATTATTCAGTATTATTTATTTACAAGTTCTTTAATGACAACATGATTGAGACAGGAATTTCAATATAGTATTCTTACCCTTTGTTTCATTTATCCTAAATTCTTTCATAAATTACATTCCAATTCAATATTTATGAGGGCACTTTTATTATATCCTGAATTTCCGGTTACCTTCTGGAGTTTTAAGTATGCTTTAAAATTCATATCAAAAAAATCCAGTCATCCTCCATTGGGATTAATTACTGTTGCGGCCATGTTACCTGAAGAATGGGAAATCAGGCTGATAGATCTGAATGTCGATTCACTTAAGGATAAAGATATCCTTTGGGCCGATTTAGTATTCATCAGTGCCATGTCCATACAGCTGGATTCGGTTAAAGCCCTGATAAAAAGATGTAAATCGAAAAATAAAAGGATAGTCGCCGGAGGACCACTATTTACTGAAGAGGCTGATCATTTTCCTCAGGTCGACCATCTGGTTCTCAATGAAGCGGAGCTTACGCTACCGGTATTTTTAGACGACCTGCAACAACGCAAGCCTAAAAGGCGATATGGAACCAAGGAATTTCCGGATATCCGTCAAAGTGTATTGCCCGCATATCAATTATTGAACAGGAAGAAATATGCGGTGATGAGTTTACAGTTATCCAGGGGCTGCCCATTCAATTGCGAGTTTTGTGAAGTCACGGCGCTTTTTGGAAATAAGATGAGATTGAAGTCTTCTGATCATATTATTGAGGAATTGAATTCCATTTATGAAAGCGGATGGAGAGGTGAGGTGTTTTTTGTTGATGATAACTTTATAGGGAACCGCAGGTTTTTAAAATCTGACTTGTTGCCCAGACTTTCAATCTGGATGCAGGAAAGAAAATATCCTTTCAAGTTCATCACTGAAGCTTCGATCAATTTATCTGATGATGATGTGCTTCTCGATAGTATGGTCAAAAGTGGATTTTCGAGCGTTTTTGTAGGTATTGAGACACCTGATGAGGACAGTTTAAAGGAATGTTCCAAGTTTCAGAATAACAACAGGGATCTGATTGAAAGTGTTCATAAAATACAAAATAGAGGAATAATTGTAATGGGTGGATTTATAGTCGGATTTGATAATGATAAACCATCAATATTTCAACGACAAATTGATTTTATCCAGCATAGTGGAATTATATCTGCGATGGTGGGTTTGTTGAATGCCCCACCAAAAACCAAGTTATATAAACGTTTGTTAAAAGAGAACAGGATTATAAGTAATTTCTCAGGCAATAATACGGATCTGGCAATCAATTTTATACCAAAGATGAGTTTGGAGGACCTGAAACATGGATATCAAAACCTGATCAAGGGAATATATTCCAGTAAACCCTATTACCACCGTGTGAAAGGATTTCTTTCCAGGTACCAGAAAAGCGTACATTTCAAAAAACGCTTTGGATTGTCTGATATAAAAGCACTTCTCAAATCAGTTTTGATCCTGGGTATCTTCAAGAAAGGCCGTAGGTATTATTGGAGGTTATTGATATGGACATTGTTTAATCGTCCAAAAGTATTCAGTATGGCGGTTACCTATTCCATATATGGTTATCATTTCAGGAAAGTCTTCAATATTAAATAATCAATCAATTCGTTCAGGACTAAATGGGGTTGAGGATCAATTAATCATGGTATGGCTAGATATTTCCACCATTGTCCCTTCTGACAGTATAAGATATTAATTTATTTAATTCTCGATTTGAGA
>CBDUCT010000161.1:0-8069 GCA_965365715.1 uncultured Cyclobacteriaceae bacterium
TGCATATATATCCCTGTCAAAATCCTGCATCATCTTTGCCGGTGTATCTATCGATAATATCTCACCATTCTGTATGAGACCAATATTGTCACACATATTGGCTTCATCCATATAGGGTGTCGAGACAAGAATTGTGATACCGTGAGCCTTAAGATTTTTGAGAATCCCCCAAAATTCCTTTCTTGAAACCGGATCAACCCCGGTAGTTGGCTCATCAAGAAATAATACTTCAGGCTTATGTATTAGAGCACAGGAAAGGGCAAGCTTCTGTTTCATACCACCTGATAATTGCCCCGCTCTGCGGTCTTTAAAAGGTTCGATTTGTGAATAAATTTCCTTAACGAGTTCATAATTTTCTTCAATGGTGGTGCCGAAAATGGAAGCAAATAAACTTAAGTTCTCCTCAACACTTAAATCCTGGTATAATGAGAACCTCCCCGGCATATAGCCGATTATTTCCCTGATCTTCTTGTAATCCTTTATTATATGATATCCCTGAACATAAGCTTCTCCCGCATCTGGCAATAGAAGTGTTGTTAAGATCCTGAACATAGATGTTTTCCCTGCTCCATCCGGGCCAATCAGTCCAAATATCTCTGCCTCGTTCACCTGAAAAGAGATATCCTTTAGGGCATTGATGTCCTCATATTGTTTCGAAATCCTGTCTATGTCAATTGGAGGCCTCATATTAGTTGAATTTAATTTCGCCAGGCATACCAATCTTTATGCTGCCGTCATTTTTTACTCTGACTTTAATAGCATAAACTAGGTTAACTCTTTCTTCTTTGGTTTGAACAATTTTTGGGGTGAATTCCGATTTGTCGGAGATCCAGCTGATGGTTCCCTCGTATTCCTTTAAATCATCCTTTCCCTCATCGATGTAAACCTTGACCGATTGTCCCAGTTTAATTTGGTTCAAATTATCGCCACCAATGTATGCACGCAGATAGAGCTCATTCAGGTTAGCGATATGATACATTGGCTTTCCAAAATTCACAATTTCATATTGCTCTGCATATTTTGTTAGTACTGTACCGCTTAGGGGATTAATAACTATGGATTTATTGATTTGATCATTTATTTCCTCAATTTGCCATTGGATGGGAAGTATTTCACTTAAAAGTCCCTGATTAGTAGTCTCCAGTCTCTCCCTGTTGGCCTTCAATTCTTTATCAATAATATCGATCTGACCTTTTATATCATCCATTTGTTTTTGTGTGGCCGCGCCCTCATTGAAAAGGTTTTCGATCCTCCTCCTTTCCCGTTCTATGACATTTCTTCTTTCAATCAAAACATTAATCTGCGATGGGATATCCAGCGTTTTCGTATTTAAAGCCTGGATTCTGGCCTGCATCTGTTTTTTCTTGAGATAGAGTGGAATGGTATCAATAAGTCCGATGCTTTCACCAGCATCAATTACATCTCCCTCCTTAAGATCAAACTTTATAAGTTTCCCATTGGCTTCAGCAGAAATAAGGATCTCGGTAGCCTCAAAGTTACCATATGCGTCTGCATCATCATTTGATTTATTACATCCTGTTATAAATAATGATAAAAATAAAACCGATAATATTGATGTTCTATTCATTGTCTATCATGTTAGCATTCAGATTATTTCCAGTCGAGGTATATATATTCACATAAGTATTTGATAAGCTCAGCTCATGTTGTGCTCTTTTGATCTGAGCCTGAATAAGCGTATTTAGTTCTGTTAAATATTCTGTGGACGTAATGACACCATTTTCAAACTCTGAGAAAGCAGATTTTACGATCCTCTCCTGGAGCTCAATGATCTGGTCGTCCTTATATAAAATTTCTTTTAGTTTATCGATTTCCTGATATTCTTTGATCATAGCTATGTTTAGATTTCTCTCAAAATCCTCTTGTTTTGTATCTACAATTGCCTTTTGCATTTTAAATACTTGTTTCTGTCTGCTTGTATGCCCCCAATCATAAATATCCCAGTTCAATTGAATTCCAAATATGTAATATGTCTCCGGATCTACCTCAAAAAAATTCATAGGATTAGGTTGGCCTATACCCCCCTGTGCAAAGGCCCAGATTCTAGGGGTTCGGTTAATATTACTTATTCCATACTGGGCATCAAGTATTTTTCTTTGCGATTCGAACAATCCCATTTCAGGGCGATTGATGGATAGAGGCCGGTCCATGCCAGGCAAATCAGGTATAGATAAAATAGTATTAACAGTTACCTGCTCACCGATCCATTCAGACAACATAGTATACATTACATTTTGATCTGATTCTGCCGATATAATTTCCTGTTCAATGGTCAGGATCTGTTTTTTAATATTGTACAAATTGCTTTCAAGGATAACCCCATTCTTAACCCTGGATTCAATTAGTTTTTCCTGGCTCTCGAGATTTTCAAGATTCTTATTGAGGATTTTCAATCCCTCCTGAAGATTGAGAATTGCAAAGTAGATTGAGTTTATAGTTTCATTTATGGTATAGAGCTGTGTTTGAAGATCCATTTCAGCCATGAACAATTGAGATTCGTCAATTTGCCTTGTGTGTTTTGCTATTCCTCCATCATAAATATTCTGATGCAGGTTTATGCTGACATTAAATTGCTCCTTTGGGATTATAGGAAATTCCGGCACCATACTTAATCCCGGAATAGTGATTACTTCTGATTGGTAGCTGGCTTTCCCATTGATAAACAATTTTGGCAAATAGCTGCTCCCACTATTTTTATGCTCTAATTCATGAATACTTGTATTTAATAATTCCTGTTTTTTAAGGGGACTCAGATCTCTCGCTTTGGAATAACAATATTGAAGATCAAGTGTGTCCCGCTGATTTCCAAGAGACGTCTGCCATACCAAGATAGCAGCCAGGGAGAGTATAATTATTTTTCTAACCATTTTATTAAACTTTTTGGTTAAATTTCATCCAATTCATAATAGTTTGCGGTATTATCCTTTTTCTTTCATCAAGGAATTTTTCCCAATCATCTTCCTTTATTTGCAAGGTCTTTTGCATAATAGGTTTGCCGATAAATGGGAAAATAGTCATAGAAAGAATATTGACCACAAAATGTTTTACATCGACCTGACCTAAATTATTGAGCTCAGTCTCTTTATTAAGTTGTTCCTGCAATACATCGGTATCCAGAAACGCACCTATATTTAGAAAATTTAAAACCCTGTCAGGGTTTACGTGTATTTCATTAAGAATAAAAAGAGGGAGTTTCGGGTTATTTTTAATGATTTCTATATAATCATCCACAAATTTCCAGATCTTCACCTCTAGCGGAATAGGCTCATTCACAAAACTGAGTACCATAGGTCCAATCCGGAGCAAGGTTTCCTGAAATACAGCTTCAAACAATTTATCCTTACTTCTGAAATAGTAATGAAGCAAGGCTTTATTAATATCTGCAAGGTCGGCGATCTCCTGCATCCTCGCTCCATCAAATCCCTTGGCAATGAATACTTCCATGGCAGCATCCAATATTCGTTGTTCTGTATTTACTTTATTAACCATTTGATTTAACTATACGGTTAAATATCATAAAAAGTTTCTTAAAATCAAATATTTTCTTGTTTTTTTATTCATAGGAATCCCTATTTGAACAATTAACTATTGAAATAATGCTATTGGAAAAGGATCAGAGATCAATTTGGAGCATGAACCATTGGTGTATTTTTTGGGATTTCAATGGTAAAATTGAAATATTAGTTGTAAAATTATATCCCAATTTTGACATTGGCAGAGTCGATCTATTTTAACAAACTTTAAATATTTTTTTATGGAAAATTCAAAAAATCCTTCTGACAAAAATCCAAATCTAGGAAGAAGAAGGTTTATGAAGGGTGCTGCTGTTACTGCAGGTGCTTTCACAATAGTACCCCGGCACGTTATCGGAAAAGGATATCGTGCACCCAGTGATACATTAAATATTGCTGGTGTCGGTATCGGAGGCATGGGTAAGGCTAACCTCGATAATATCAAAGGAGAGAATATTGTCGCTCTATGTGATGTGGACTGGAAATACAGCCAAAGGACCTTTGATGCATATCCTAATGCAAAAAAGTATTGGGACTGGAGAAAGATGTATGAGGAAATGGGCAATGACATTGATGCTGTAGTTGTAGCTACTGCTGACCATTCCCATGCTGTTGTAGCAGCTAATGCTATAGCCATGGGCAAACATGTTTATGTTCAAAAACCTCTTACACACTCAGTATATGAATCACGGCTTCTCACGAAGCTTGCTGCAAAACATAAAGTCGCTACTCAAATGGGTAACCAGGGCGCCTCCGGAGCAGGTGTGGCACAAACATGTGAACTTATCTGGAGTGGAGCTATTGGTGAAGTTACAAGAGTGGAATCATTCACAGACAGACCTATCTGGCCACAGGGCTTAAATACACCCGAACAGGGACAATGGGTTCCTGATACTTTGAACTGGGATCTTTTCGTAGGACCTGCTAAAATGCGTCCGTTCAATGAGATCTATCATCCCTGGAACTGGCGTGGCTGGTGGGATTATGGCACAGGTGCTCTTGGCGACATGGCATGCCATATATTACATCCTGTTTTTGAAGGGTTGAAACTTGGATATCCTACAAAGGCACAAGGTAGCTCTACATTGCTACTAAATGATTGTGCTCCATCTGCCCAGGCTGTAAAACTCACTTTCCCGGAAAGGGAAAAAGTTGGTAAAGCGAAAATGCCGGAAGTTGAAGTAAGCTGGTACGATGGTGGGATAAAGCCTATGTTACCGGATAACTGGCCTGCGGGCAAGAATCCGAATAAAGCTGGAGGTGGTACTTTCTTCTACGGCACTAAGGATATTCTCCATGTAGGCTGTTACGGTGTAAACCCCGAACTACTTTCTGGAAAAACTCCAGAGGTTGCTGAAACAGAAAGAAGAGTAGAGAAAGAACTGGATCTTGGCTGGCAACAGGGTGCCCATGAAATGGATTGGGTTCGTGCCTGTAAGGAAAGTCCTGAAAACAGGGTGCCATGTACTTCTGATTTTGCGGAAGCAGGGCCATTTAATGAAATGGTGGTTATGGGCGTTCTTGCCGTTCGACTACAGGGACTAAATAAGGAATTGGAATGGGATGGTCAGAATATGAAATTCACCAATATTTCTGATGACGAAAAAGTAAGAACTGTTGTTAAAGATGGATTTAAAATTCACGACGGGCATCCAACATTTGACAAGGACTGGACTGAACCTGTTTCAGCTATAGAGTATTCTCAGGAATTAATTAAGCATACATACCGGGATGGTTACGACTTACCGGATATGCCAAGTTAAATAAAACTTAAAAATTGAGTATAATAATCTGTTCCCGATAAGATTAGATCATATGGGGGGCAGATTATTTTCATTTTAAATCGTTTATAATGGAAAACAAGAAAAATCTTAGCGGGAATAAGTTAAATGTTTCCAGAAGAAAATTTATGAAAGGAGCGGCAATAACAGCCTCAGCCTTTACCGTTGTGCCCAGGAATGTGCTCGGTGGGAAAGGTTACAGAGCTCCGAGCGATGTTCTTAATATAGTTGGTGTGGGCGTGGGAGGTATGGGACGCAGCAATCTGCGCAACATGGTAAAAGCCGGGAAGGCAAAAGTCGTTGGTTTATGTGATGTGGATTGGAAATACTCTGAGAAAGCCTTCAATGATTACCCGGATGCTAAAAAATATTATGACTTCCGTAAAATGTATGAAGAGTTGAACAATGATTTTGATGCAGTGATGGTGGCCACACCTGACCATACCCATGCCGTGGCAGGTGCTCTTGCCATGAAAATGGGTAAACACGCCTATGTACAAAAACCACTGACGCGAACCGTT
Organism: uncultured Cyclobacteriaceae bacterium; assembly: GCA_965365715.1. Lineage (GTDB taxonomy): Bacteria > Bacteroidota > Bacteroidia > Cytophagales > Cyclobacteriaceae > JAGTVG01. Next base: position 5,836 of record CBDUCT010000161.1, read on the forward strand.
TGGGAATCAAGAAGACTTACAGAGATTGCCAATGAAACCGGTGTTGTTACCCAGATGGGGAACCAGGGGAACAGTGGTGAAGGAATACGCCAGGTTTGTGAGTGGATCTGGGATGGGGCCATTGGAGAGGTAAGGGAAGTTCATGCCTGGACCAACAGGCCTATATGGCCTCAAGGTCTTGAGCGCCCGACTGATAAGGTGAAGGTACCTAAAACTTTAAACTGGGACCTGTTCCTCGGAACCGCTCCATACAGGCCTTATAATCCTTTATACACACCATGGAACTGGAGGGCCTGGTGGGATTATGGTACTGGTGCTCTCGGTGACATGGCATGTCATATCATGGATCCTGCCTATAAGGCCATGCACTTTGGTTTCCCCGTTGGCGTCGAAGCGACATCAACGCAGGTAAACACGGAAAGCGCACCTGTATCAGAAGTAGTAACCTATTATTTCCCTGCAAGGGATAATCTCAAAAAAGTGGCTTTCCCTGAATGTACATTTACCTGGTGGGATGGTGGCATGATGCCACCGAGGCCTGAAGGATTACCTGATGGTAAGATGATGGGCGACTGGGGTGGAGGAAATCTTTTCATAGGAAGTAAAGGCACCCTTGTCTGTGGAACATATGGTTTGAATCCATTTATCATAGGCCGGGAAGATTATGCCGGCCCGGATAAATATCTGAGAAGACCGGAGGCGGATACAGGTTTTGCATGGAATGAAGGCGCGCATGAAACGGATTGGATCAATGCAGTAATGGCAAATAAACCTGATATGCCCAGCTCAAATTTCAATTATGCGGGTCCGCTGAATGAAGTAGTAGTTATGGGAAATCTCGGCGTACGTTTACAGGATCTAAAGCGAAAGCTTGAATGGGATGGTGAAAAGATGGAAATCACCAACATCAAAGAAGGTGAACAGATCCGTGTCGTAAGTTCGGATAAGTTTACTGTTATTGATGGAGATCCAAAGTTTGATACCCAATACGAAACAATTGATGCGTATCAGGCTGCCAAGGAATATGTGAAGGCTACTTACCGGGAAGGCTGGGAAGGAATCTTATAGATGATTTGATAAACTTTTTTTAAAGAGGCTGTTTTTTAAAGCAGCCTCTTTAGTTTTATAGATACTGAAAAATAGATTTCGACTTCCATTTTATTATAGTGCAGAATTTGAATATCACCAGGAGTTACCATATCGATACATATATGCATACTACAAATCATTTCGGTGGAGGAAACGACCTCTGAAACTTTTAGCCCCTGGCTATCTGCCAAGATCTTGTCATACCATTAGTGGGCATTGATATCTCAGGCAAAAATTTCATTGCCCGAGTTTGTGACTGTTTTAAATGCAAAATAACAGAAAGGGACCTTAAGCGAAAAAGCTTAAGTCAATAGGAATTAAAAATGGGTAGAGTATTTTCTCTACTCATTATTTTTTGTTTAAATTAACCGCATGGATCTTTTATTATTAAGTAATTCAACAAATTTCGGAGAAGAATACTTGTCTTATCCGAGGCAGGCGATCAAAGAATTTCTTGAGGGAATAAAAAACAACATTGTTTTCATTCCATATGCAGGCGTAACTTTTTCCTGGGATGATTATACAGAAAAAGTTAATGATGCCTTATCTGACATTGATGTAAAAGTATCTGGAATTCATCATTCAGGGGATCCGGTTAAATCAATCAAAGAAGCTGAAGCTATACTGGTTGGAGGTGGTAATTCATTTAACCTGTTGAGTGAATTATACAGGAATGATCTTGTCAGGGTCATCCATGAGAAAGTATCTTCCGGTACCCCTTATATCGGTTGGAGCGCAGGATCAAATATGGCCTGCCCTACTTTGAAGACCACTAATGACATGCCTATTGTAGAACCTCCAAGTTTCAAAGCGCTTGATCTAATTCCCTTTCAGATCAATCCGCATTACACAGAAGCGGTAATTCCTAATCATGGAGGTGAATCCAGAGAATTGAGGATATTGGAGTTCATAGAAGCCAATAAAGAAATGGTAGTTATAGGTTTACCGGAAGGCATGATCATACAGATGAAGAATGGTCGTTATGATTTGATTGGGAATAAACAAGTGAAGATATTTAAACATGGTACTGATCCGTTTTTTATTCAAACTACAAAAGAGCTTAACCAGGTTTTAAGCAAATCATAAATTGTGCGAATACTCATTGCCCCTGATTCCTACCAAGAATCATTATCCGCAATGGAAGT
>CBDUCT010000162.1:0-8014 GCA_965365715.1 uncultured Cyclobacteriaceae bacterium
ACACCAACAAGCCGCCTTTTGAGTGACAATTATAGCTGGAATTATTCCCTAATTACGCAGATTCCAGATCGCCCTCAAGCAATTTTCTGAGAATTTTCTTTGCCGCTTCAGAGATCACAGTACCAGGTCCGAATACGGCTCCGACACCCCTTTTATAAAGATAATCATAGTCTTTGGGAGGAATAACACCGCCGGCTACCACCATGATATCGTCCCGGTTGATCTTTTTTAATTCTTCAATGAGTTGAGGAACCAGTGTTTTATGTCCTGCAGCCAGGCTGGATGCACCCACAATATCCACATCATTCTCAGCGGCCTGTTGAGCTACCTCGGCAGGTGTCTGGAAAAGGGGGCCTACATCCACATCAAATCCAAGGTCAGCAAATGAGGTTGAGATCACCTTCGCTCCGCGGTCGTGGCCATCCTGGCCCATTTTAGCAACCATGATCCTTGGTCTCCTCCCTTCCAGTTTGGCAAACTTATCTGTAAGTTCTTTCGCTTCATTAAAATCAGTGTCATCAAATGCTTCAGAGGAATATATCCCCGATATTGATCTGATAGTAGCCTTATGTCTGCCAAATACCTTTTCCATAGCCATGGAGATCTCTCCAAGTGTGGCTCTTTTCCTGGCTGCATCAACGGAAAGTTCAAGTAAATTTCCCTCACCGCTCTCAGCACATTTAGAGATGGCTTCCAAAGCAGTTTCAACGTCCTGACTATTTCTTTCCTTTTTCAGCTTATCAAGCCTTTCCAGTTGAGCCTGCCGAACTGAAGTATTGTCGACTTCGAGTAATTCTATGTCAATATTATCTTCAGTTTGATAGGTGTTTACACCAATAATACTGTCTTTCCCGGAGTCGATCCTGGCCTGCTTTCTTGCAGCAGCTTCCTCAATCCTCATTTTTGGTATCCCGGTATCAATGGCCTTGGCCATGCCTCCGAGTTCCTCTATCTCTTCAATATGTTCCCATGCTTTTTTAGCAAGTTCACTGGTAAGGTATTCCACATAATAGGATCCTGCCCATGGATCAACAGACCGGCAAATATTTGTTTCCTCCTGCAGGTATAATTGCGTGTTCCGTGCAATCCTGGCTGAAAAATCAGTTGGAAGTGCAATAGCTTCATCCAGGGCATTGGTGTGCAGGGATTGTGTATGTCCGAGTGCAGCGGCCATAGCTTCTATACAGGTACGGGCAACATTATTAAAAGGATCCTGTTCTGTCAGGCTCCAGCCGGAAGTCTGGCTATGTGTTCTAAGTGACATGGATTTAGGATTCTTGGGATTAAACTGGTTGACGATTTTCGCCCATAACAATCTTCCTGCCCTCATTTTGGCTATTTCCATAAAATGATTCATCCCGACCGCCCAGAAGAAAGATAATCTTGGAGCAAATTTATCTACATCAATTCCTGCTGCTATACCTGTGCGTATATATTCAAGCCCGTCAGCAAGAGTATAGGCTAATTCTATATCTGCTGTGGCACCGGCTTCCTGCATATGGTACCCGCTGATACTGATCGAGTTGAACTTAGGCATCATTTTAGAAGTAAATTCAAAGATGTCCGCAATGATCTTCATGGATGGGATGGGAGGGTAAATATATGTGTTGCGTACCATGAATTCTTTGAGGATATCATTTTGTATGGTACCCGCAAGTTTTTCGGTCGATACACCCTGCTCTTCGGCGGCCACAATATAGAAAGCCATAACCGGGATCACCGCACCATTCATCGTCATGGATACGGACATCTGATCAAGAGGTATCTGATCAAAAAGGATCTTCATGTCAAGAATAGAATCGATGGCAACGCCAGCTTTACCCACATCACCAACAACCCTTGGATGATCTGAATCATAGCCTCTGTGTGTTGCCAGGTCGAAGGCAATGGATAATCCCTTCTGACCTGCTGCAAGATTTCTCCTGTAAAAAGCATTGGATTCCTCAGCGGTGGAAAATCCGGCATATTGTCTGACTGTCCATGGCCTCGTAACGTACATGGTGGAATACGGTCCCCGGAGGAATGGTGGAATACCGGCGGCATAGTTAATATGCTCGGTATCCTTGGTATCCTCAGCTGTGAAGTATGGCTTTACATTAATTTTTTCAGGCGTAGACCATTCTTTATTATTATTCTGAAAATCAGTTGCGCCCAGCCTTGCTGCTCTTATGCTATCTATGGATATTTTTAAAAATTCAGGTTTCATAATTCTTTGTTTAGGCATTAATGATATTTAACTGAACCTGGAAGTTCCTGAGAGAATCTATTAAGTTTGTTCGCAGGTTGATAAAATCCGAGACACCTGCCTCTATCAATGCTGTACGATTTTCTTCAGGATTTCCAGCAATGAGGAGAATTCCATTGCTGTTTGCCTTATAAGCCTGGGTGTAATCGACACCACTTGACAGGTAATCTTCATCAGCCCCACACATGACTACAATATCGGCCTTGCTTTCAATAGCTTTATGGACAGCCTTAAACAGATCGGGGGATGGGCTGCTTTCAACAACCTTAAAACCTGCACAACCAAAGAAACCCGTGGAAAAAGAAGCCCTTGCTTTACGCATTACTTTATTTTCTCCGATTAATGATAAAAATACTGTGGGTCTCTTATCCTCTCCATTTTTCCTGATGAACCTGTCTGTAGATAAACGGAGTTTTTCAAATTGTGCAGTTCCCCGAGTTGGGATCAGAATTTTCTGATCTTTTTGAATCCCTGTATTTTTTACGGTTATTTCTGATGGATCTATGGATTCTGAAGGATTGGGATATTGATTAGTGCCAATAAAAACTTCCCTGCGTTTAGATATCAGGTCATGTTTTTTATCCCTGGAAGCCTCGATCATTTCTTGAATCTTCCCTTTCTCAAAGACCTGGACAAATCCGCCTTCTCTTTCTATTTCCTGAAATACTTCAAGCCCGGATTCAACCAGTTTATCGGTTAATTCTTCAATATAATATGATCCTGCAGCAGGATCAGATACCTTGTCAAAATGGGATTCCTCACTCAGCAAGTTTGATATGTTTCGTGATATTCGTTTTGAAAATTCAGTTGGTTGGCTGAAGATATCATCAAAAGCAGATATCGACAGGCTGTTACAACCACCCAGTATAGCAGACATCGCCTCTGTGGTATTTCGTAACATATTAACATAAGGATCATATATAGTCTTGGTCCATACTGATGATTCACAATGGATCAATATATCCTGCGGATTCAGATCTTTTACCTTATAGGCTTTCAATATATTATAAAACAATACTCTTAAAGCTCTTATCTTGGCGATTTCCATAAAATAATTGGTTCCTACAGCCATGGAAAATTCCAACCCGGATAAGAAGTCTTTCAATGAGATGTCCATACTTCTTAACCGTTCGATATATTCAACAGCAGCGCTGATAACCAGGGCGATTTCCTGTGCTGCATTGGCTCCTGAATTATGAAAATGACCGCCATTTATAGTTAAAGGCTTGAAATCCTCGATATCTTTTGTTGAATCAAGCGCCATGGCCAATGCTTCTATGCCTTTCTCATTTAAATTGCCACTGAGCGTATAGTGCATAAGCGGATCATAATCAAAGCCACCCATGATGTCATTTAATTCAAGATCAGGATTCCTTTCAATGATTTCCTTATATTGTTTAAGCAGCGTGTCCAAATTATCCTGAACTGTGAATTTAACCGGATTGATATTGGGATAGATATTTTTGATCAATAAGGCCAGGTCAGGCATTCTGTTCTCATCGATAATAAAGTTTACCCCATTCGCGCCCATATGGAATGCTCGTTGTGATTCCTTATTTGCAGCCTTTTCATCTTCCACCCTTACTTTTTCAAATAGGATCCAGGAACGTGCGCCTGTCTGTGGATTGGTCTGATTCAGGTTCAGATTATCAAATTCCTTAAGATATTCCAGGTGATCTGTATCCTCTGATGTATAAAATGGAGCAATGCTTGCTCCTTCCAGTGTTTTCCAAACAAGTTTTTTATTAAAATCAGCTCCTTTTAGATCAGTACTGACCTTTTCGATCCATTTTTCTTTGGGAGTAGGGGGGAATTCTGAAAAAAGAGTGCCATCCCCATGCTTATTACTCATAAGTAAATATCTTTTATGATGTTATAATTAAAAAAAAACAGCAACAAGTTGGAATTCTGCTTTACAATCACTGTTGTTGCTGAAGGGTGTTTTTATATATGCAAAGCTACTTTTTAGACTAATCCGACAAGTATGATAACCATCAAGGATTCAAATGATAAAAATCATTTTTTTTATATCATATTTTAATTGCAAATTAAGGTAAATTTTTATTAAAATTATACTTTGGTAAGGAATCGAATTTCAATTTCGGGATTATTTTTTTCTTAGGATTTTTTTATTGAAATTTGTCACCCTTTTCCCAGGCAGATTTAAGGGTTTAATTAAATTATCTGAAGAATATACGTGTTGAATCATAAAAAAATATGGGATAATTGTCTCTCTACAATTCGTAGGAATGTGGAAGAACAGGCTTTTAATACCTGGTTTGAACCGATTGTGCCCATTAACTATGATAAAAATGTATTGACCATTCAGGTACCCAGCCAGTTCTTTTATGAGTGGCTGGAGGAACATTATGTTCAAGTATTGCGGGATGCCATCGTAGATCAGTTGGGAGAAGAAGGGAAATTAGAGTATTCTATCGTGATCGATAAAGGGAACAGCAAATCCGAACCCTATACGATCAACCTTCCCACGACACAAAGACCCGACAGGAAGAGCCATAAAGAGGGACAGAATGCATTCCCGGAAAAAAATATTGAAGATCTTTTTGCCTATGACTTTAACTTAAATTCAAATTATACTTTTGAAACTTTTATAGAGGGTGATTGCAACCGTTTGGCCCGTTCGGCAGGGTTCGCTGTAGCTCAACGACCAGGAATAACTTCTTTTAACCCTTTAATGGTCTACGGGGGTGTGGGTCTTGGTAAAACTCATCTTGCACAGGCCATTGGAAATGAAATACTGCAGCACATCTCAGATAAGGAAGTCATCTATGTTCCGGCGGAGAAATTCACCCAGCAGTTTATTGAATCGGTAAAGATCAATAAGATCCAGGAGTTCCAGAATTTTTATAATAAGATCGACATTCTCATACTTGATGATGTGCAGTTCCTGGCAGGTCGTGAGAAAACCCAGGAAATCTTTTTTCATGTATTTAATCATCTTCATCAATCAGGGAAGCAGATTATCATGACCAGTGATTGCCCTCCGAAGGACTTGAAGGGTATGGAAGAAAGACTTCTTTCCAGGTTTAAATGGGGTTTGACAGCTGATCTCCAACAGCCTGATTTTGAAACCAGGATTGCTATTATCCATAAAAAGATGCAATCCGATGGGATAAATATCCCGGAAAAAGTCATTGAGTATCTGGCATACAGCGTCGACACCAATATAAGAGAACTTGAAGGTGTTCTGATCTCACTTATTGCCCATGCCTCTCTTATGAAAAAAGATATTGACCTGGAACTGGCTAAGACCACCCTTAAGACTATCGTGCATGATATAGATACAGAGGTAAGCATTGACTATATACAAAAGACTGTTTCAGAGTATTTTCATCTCAAGACGGAAGATCTGAAAGACAAGACCAGGAAGAAAGAAGTGGTCATCGCAAGACAACTTGCCATGTATTTTGCCAAGGAATATACCAACCTCTCGTTAAAATCAATCGGGTATCATTTTGGCGGAAGAGATCACAGTACGGTAATTCATGCCGTTCAGACGGTAAACGACATGTACGACGTGGACAGCCGCTTCAGATCATCGGTGGATGAATTGAAAAAGAAACTGAAGATGAAATCCATATGATTTAGATCTTTCAGGTTTTTAAAAATATTATCCTTGTCTAAGGATTTTTAAAAATTGAATCAATTTAATCTCCAGCAATAAATAATGAAAAAATTATTTTTTCTTACCCTTCCCTTTTTGATGCTTTTTTCATGTCAGAAGGAGGACGTATCTGATAATAACTGGAACATTAGCGGAATTTACCCCCATCTCGCCTATTATAATAATGAAGATGAATGCGGAACCGGAGCTGTAGTGCCCTGGGCTGACAGATTATGGGTGATCACTTATGGCCCTCATCTGCCAACCGGATCCTCGGATAAATTATATGAGATCACAGCGGATCTTAAGCAGATCGTCAGGGATGAGAGTATTGGAGGAACTCCGGCCAACAGGATGATTCACAAGGAAAGCAGGCAGCTTTTTATCGGGCCTTATGTGATTGATGAAAACAGGAATGTTACGGCCTTTCCTTATTCTGGATCGCCTGGCAGGCATACTGCAAATGCAAGACACCTTTTTAATCCGCAGGAAATGATATACCTCGGAACAATGGAAGAGGGATTATATGAGATCAATGTCCGGACGCATGAAGTTACAACTTTATTTAAAGATGGAAATGTAATTGACAGGGAAACAGTAATTGATAATGATCATGATACAAATCCCAGGTTACCCGGCGCACATGGGAAGGGGATGTATTCCGGGCAGGGCGTTCTGGTGTATGCCAATAATGGTGATTTAACCTCCCGGGCTCTTGAGCAATTTGATATCGAATCCGGCTCCCTGATGGAGTGGGATGGTGAAAACTGGAACCTTGTAAAACGAAACCAGTTCTGTGAAGTTACCGGACCAGGTGGAATTTATGGCAATGCAAATCCTGAAACGGATCCGATATGGGCAACCGGTTTTGATCATAAATCACTGCTTCTTGGCGTCAGGGAAAATGGCAGCTGGTCATTCTACAGGTTGCCAAAAGCAAGCCATACCTATGACGGAGCCCATGGATGGAATACCGAATGGCCACGTATCAGGGATATTGGTACACCTGATCACCCGGACTATCTGATGACGATGCACGGTCTGTTCTGGAGATTCCCCGGAGGGTTTTCCAGTAGCAATTCAGGTGGAATTCGACCCAGATCAGCCTATCTGAAAGTAATAGGAGACTTTGCAAGGTGGAGGGATCAGCTGGTATTTGGTTGCGATGATTCCGCTCAAAGAGAGTTTCTGAATAAAAGAAAAGCAAAAGGCGGTATAGAAGGCCCGGGACAATCGAATTCCAATATCTGGTTCACTTCCCTGGACCGGCCGGATCTGCTGGGGCCCTCAACCGCTTCCGGAGCGGTATGGCTTGAAGAGGAGGTAGATGCCGGGCAGATATCCGAGCCATTTCTCTTTACCGGATGGCCTATGCGATCTGCCTGGATAGTAAATCACAGCCTGCAAAATAATGAACTGGTATTTGAAGTGGACCAGATGGGTAACGGGAACTGGAAAATGCTAAGAAAAGAAAAATTGAATGGAGGTGAATCGCGACAAATAATTTTCTCCGATGATGAAATTGGAGAATGGATCAGGACAGTATCTTCTGAAAAAGCGAATCTTAGTGTTCAATATTCTTATACCGACATAGATCACAGACCTACAGGGCCGGATGAGATCTTCAAAGGATTGCTGGAAGTGGGGGAAAGCGAACAAACCAGTGGTTTACTTTACGGTCTGGGAAACGACAGACGTGCCTTAGGGATCTCTGCCAGGTATCAGGGTGAAGATGCAGGATATTATGAACTGAATGAAAAGATGGAACTGGAAAAAAAGAAGGATCGTGAAACAAAGGATTTTATAGATGAGAAATTCGCAATTCCTTCAAATGTGATCAGTATAGAAAGATCCTCTGTTCTGATCATAGATGATAAGGATCGACGTTGGCGACTTCCATTGGGTGATCAGAACTATCATGATCTGATAAATTCCGCACAACTCAGGATCAGCCGGGAAGTGGCTACCGAAAGAGACCTTTTCAGCTGTCACGGTACATTTTATGAGCTTCCGGCTGAAAACGCGGATGGATTTGCCAAGATCCGGCCCATAGCATCGCATAACTTCAGGATTCATGATTATGCCTCTTACCGGGGTATGTTAATAATGACGGGGATCAATCCACAGGTTGGTAAAGGTAATCC
>CBDUCT010000163.1:0-8002 GCA_965365715.1 uncultured Cyclobacteriaceae bacterium
AAAAAAATTAGTATTTTTACCTTGGAAAAGTACTATTTACAAATTTTTGTCGTTACTTAACAAAATGAAATTTAATTGGTAATAATCTGACGAAATTATCAATAATCAAATATCAGCTATGTCCTTTAGACAATACTGATAGGTATTCCATTTAAAAATCATTTTAATAAAATTAAAATATTGAAACTTTTTCCATTTTTGATTAAGTTTAACGAGAATAAAACAGAAACAAATTTTAAAACTAATAACAAATAATTATCATGGATAACGAAATCTATCTGAAGTTCCTGAACATTTGGAATAATGCGATGGTAATTGGAGCTATTGCCCTTGTGATCGCTTCGGTATTAACTTTAATCTATCACAGGATTCGTTTAAGTTCAATTAAAGATCTTAAACAGAAATATGATTATTTGACTGAGAACGATATTAAAATGCAGATGATGGCTATCTGGCTGTTTGCAGGTGCCGTTTTATTTATGTTGAACACTTCCTACAAGAAAACCATGGAAGTTCATTATGTGTGGTTCATGGTGCGGTTCTTCATTACTTTCTGTATTTCAACATTGATTGTATATATTTCGTATCTGCTGTATAAATATTCTTACCCAGCAAGTCTTGATAAGAAATTGAAACACCTTAGGTATAAACCAAGAGTTTCATCAGCAGGCAACCCAATGAGACTGCTGAGCGAAGAGGAAGAAGACGTACATCTTGATGAAGGTATGCAGGCGGAGGAGGATGTTTTTTCTGTTGACTATGATGTCTGGGTCGATGAGACTACAGGGGAGGTTAAAATAGAAAAGTATGCTGGTAGACTTGAGGCCAGCAAATGTAATACTTGTGGATTTTATACGATGAAGCTGAAACACGAAGATATCCTGACACCTGCTTCTGAGGTATCTGAAGGAGAAATGATACAAAAATATGAATGTGGCTATTGTGGGGCAAAAAGGACCAAGCAGGTTAAGATCCCCAAACTTGAAAAAGGCCAGGAATTCAAATTACCCAATGAAATGCACTTCAAAGGTGAAAAAGCAATTGAAACCATTGCAGTTGAAGTTTACCTTAATGATGGATCATCAAAAGTATACGAGTTTCAGAATATAGAACAAACCAAAAACTTCCTTGAACAATATAAGGAAGAATTAGAATCAGAAAACGAACTTTATAAAGGATAGATTGAAATTACACCTGCCTGCTGAATGCAGGCGGGATTTTTTATTTTAATTCATCAATATCCCTGATCAGAAACCGGCGACGGTCAAAATTGATCAGGTTTTTTTCTTTCAGATCATTGAGTACGGTAGTTACGGTTTGCCTGGATGTACCGGTTAAACTGGCAATATCCTTATGGGTAAGGTAATTTCTGAACATCACTTCAAATCCAACCTTTTTACCTTTTTCCTGGGCCATCTCCCTTAGAAAATCAATTATCCTTGTCCTGGCGTCCTTAAACACAAGTGCATCAATTCTGCGCTCCAGTTTTTTAATCCTTATTCCGATAAGCTTTATGATCTTAAGATTCAAGGGTTTGTTTTTAGCCATCAGTTCCTGCATATCCTCTATTCCCATGGGACATACAGCAGTATCATCATCAAGCGCCTGAGCGAAATCCTGTCTTTTGTCTTCTCCGGCCAAGGCAAGTTCACCAAATATTTCTCCCGTACCGAGGATGGCTTTTATCACCTCCATACCATCTTCTTTGTAGCTTCCGATCTTGACACGACCCGAAGCAATCATATAAATATATTTTGAGGGTTCTTCCTCAAAATATATATACTCGTTTTTCTTAAAATAGTGAAAAGAATGATTATCCTTCATACTTGGCACCTTGTGCGGGCATAACAATTCATAGAGATCCACATTCTCAAAATACCATATATTGGATTCTTTACTCATAAACGACTAAGCTTCAGTTTAAATTAAAAACGAATGAAGGCTTAAAATGGTTTTAAATTATTTTTTCCTTTTTTCAAATATCGGGACCTTTATTGCTGACATTCTTTTATGTCTTATGGCATAATAAAACAGATAGATCAAGGCTAAGGCTGACATGGAGGCTGACATTAAAAAAGTAATCGGAAAGTTATTCGCATTGTTATTATAAATCCAGGCAGAGATCAATGCTCCTCCCCCAATACCCGTTTCAAGTGCAATAAACATAGTTGCAAGTGCCCTGCCCCTGTGCTTTTCTTCACTCAAATCAATCGTCCAGGCATAAGCTGTTGGAGTGCTGATACCCACTCCAACTCCATATAAACCAGCTGCAATATAAAACATCATCAGATTATCTGATAGAGATATTAATATGAGCGATGTAATAATAATAACCGATGCGATTTTTAACAAAGGAACACGCCCGTAACGATCCGATGCCTGACCAGCAAAGATCCTTATCATCAGTGAAGTGATTGTAAATATGGCAAAAAATACCCCCTTATTGGTGAGACCTAAATGTACAGTCAGGTCAGGAATCACGGTTAGAATAACACCAAATGCAAATACATTTAACATCAGAACAAATGAGGATGAATAAACCCTTGGCTCCAGAATATCAACACTTTTGATTTTTAATAATCGAGGTTTAAATGATTCGCGATCTTTCAAGGTCTCTTTCATACCTATTAAAACGATGACTGAGGCAAGTGCAAGAACGGATGAAGCATAAAACATGGCATTCAAAGAATAGTAGAGGGCAATATAGCTTCCGATAACCGGACCGGAAGCCATTCCGATACTACTGAATAATCCCAATATCCCCATAGCCTCTCCCCTTCTGTCAGGAGGAGCGATATCTGCAATATAGGCACTTGTAGCTGTAGGTTTAAAACCCGTTGAAAGTCCGTGAAACAATCGTAATGCAAAAAAACCGGCAATGGTTCCTAAAACCGGATATAAAAGCCCTGAGATAAGGCATATGGCTGAGCCAAACACCATAATTGGTATTCTTCCCACAGTATCGGTCAATTTCCCGCTGAATGGTCGTGATAAACCTGCTGTTAATGTAAACAAAGCAATGATCAAACCTTTATATTCTCCCCCGCCTAACGAACTGAGATAGTCCGGCAATTCCGGTATGATCATATTAAAACTGGCAAAAAACAGGAATGATCCCAGGCACATCAGCCAGAACTGGAAATTATAAACCTTGAGCCATTCGATATTTTTCATATATATAAATCAGGAAACAGCAAAGCTACTTATAAGTTTCAGGCTTCCCGGAGAAAATTGTCGTTTGTTTTATTGATTGTCTTTATTTTATCTTCAAATTTCAATTTATCCGATAATTTTCACTCCTTTGCGGTGACTCCAAAATCGGAGGTGTTCCTTAAAAGAGATTTTTTGATGCTGTTTTTAATTTATGTGGCATTTAGGTAATTAGGAATATGCTTTTTTTCAGTCATGAATCAGCATTTGTATCAATTTTCAATCGTATGATAAACTAATAGAGTTATGAAGAGACTAGTTTTAGCTGTTGTTGTGGTCCTTATTTTAGGTTCCTGTGAATCAAAACATGATGGATTTATCGTAAATGGGTCGGTAGCAGAATATCCTGAAGGGACCGCTGTATTAAAAAGAAGGGTCAATAGTGAATTTGTAACGATTGATTCAACCTCAATAACCGGCGGAAAGTATGAGTTTAAGGGTAAATTGGGAATGCCTGAAATGTGTTACATTACCATAAGCGATACCTTACCATATATGAGGATTTTTCTTGAGAACTCAGTTATTGCGGTTCAGGCGCATGTAGACAGCCTTAGGACACCGACAATATCCGGATCTATAATGCAGGATAATCTGGCTGCCTACAATAAGAAAATCAAACCCTTTGAAGACAGCTTAAGATCCAATTACAGGAAGTACATGCAGGCTAACAGGGAAGGCGATCAGGAAAATGCCAAAGTATTTGAACAGAAGTTCGACGAGATCTCGGCAGATCAGAAAAAAGTATCCCTTCAGGTAGTTTCAGAGAATTCTGATAATGTCCTGGGACCCTATCTGGTATGGGGAACTCTTGTATATGACCTTGACGTAAATGAGCTTGAGGAAATTGCCAATGGATTCTCTCCTGAAATCGCCCGATCTATTTATGTCGAACAAATTAACAACCATGTAATTACACTTCAAAAAGTAGCTATCGGACAGCCATTCACAGATATTGTCATGGAAGATCCCAAGGGTAATATCAAGAAATTATCCGATCTGAAAGGAAAATTGATACTGATTGATTTTTGGGCATCCTGGTGTGGCCCCTGCCGCAGGGAAAATCCCAATGTTGTGGCCCTCTATAATGATTACAAGGATAAGAATTTTGAGATCTTCGGGGTTTCCTTGGACAGTGATGCTGAAAAATGGAAAAAAGCCATAGAAGACGATGGTCTTGAATGGCAACATGTATCTGATTTACAATATTGGAACAGTGCAGCAGGAAAACTGTATGGGGTGAGGAGCATTCCGCATACCGTCCTGATCGATGCGGAAGGAATCATAGTAGCAAAAAACCTGCGTGGCGAGGAACTGCGAAAGAAGGTTGAAGAATTAACCAAGGGATAATATTCAAGGTATAGAGGCAAGAGGCTGTTTCAACAGCAGCCTCTTATTAATTTGCCAGAAGATCATAAGCCCAATGGTCTAAATCCTTCAGTTCTCTTCATAATTTGTGCATTATGGTTTTTAATCTTGCATTTTGCAGGATATTATATTATCTGTAAATTTTGAGATAAATTTTTCACGGCAACTGATTATTTATTAATAAAATCACAACCTAAGAAAAGCACTATCGTATGTTTAAATAGAACATACCAAACGGTCGGTTTGTAATGACAAGCACAAAAGAACATATACTTTTTACCGCCCTCAAGTTAATATTGAAGAAAGGATATGCAAATGTCACAATGAATGAGCTGGTAGGAGCAAGCGGGTTGTCAAAAGGAGCTTTTTACCATTATTTCAAAAGTAAAGACCAGATCTATTACGAAACACTTGAGAAGTACTTTTTCTCGTATATGGCTTCCTTCGATCTGACTTATAACGAAGCCCAATCGTTCAAATCAAACCTTTTTCAGGTTTTTACCATGTTCATTGAGTTTGCTTCTGAAATTGAAAGTATGATAGGTCCTGAAAATCCAATGATCAGTTATTACCACACACTACTGGAAAGTGCAATCCGGTCAGATGATATCAAAACGAAGGTCAGCAACTATTATGAATTCTGGATGAAAAGCATCAGCGGATGGATTGAAATTGCGCAGTCAAACAAAGAGATAGATCCCAATTTAGATCCGGAGATTTTAAGCAAACATATCGGTGGCTTGATGGAGGGAGTAATGATCATTTATTCTTTTCAAAACAAGGAAAAAAATCTAGAAAAGTACTTTAATGAAATATTTTATCAATTTTTCGAACTTATTAAAAATAAAAATCTGAATGAGAAACTTTAAAGCAATATCGGTCCTGGCAGTTTTAAGTTTCATGGTTCTATCTGGATTTACACAGGCACAAGATGCACTGGAGATCATTAAGAAGGTAGATCAGAAGATGCGCGGAAATTACAGCTATCAGGAAATGGAAATGAAGATCGTTCGTCCCGATTGGGAACGGGCTGTCACGATGAAGAGTTGGTCGAAAGGCACGACATATGCCTTGATTTTGATTACATCGCCGGCTAAAGAAAAAGGCCAGGTATTCCTGAAAAGGGATAAAGAGATGTGGAACTGGGTACCTTCCATTGAACGTATGATCAAAATCCCACCTTCTATGATGATGCAGTCATGGATGGGTTCTGATTTCACCAATGATGACCTGGTCAGGGAATCATCTATTGTAATCGATTATCAGCATAATTATCTGGGAGAGGAAGATATAAATGGAACTACCTGCTGGAAACTCGAGCTCAATCCTAAACCTGAAGCGCCCGTGGTATGGGGCAAGATAATATCCTGGGTAGATAAGGAATATAACCAGCTAAAGGTGGAATATTACGATGAAGACGAGTATCTGGTGAATATTATGAATCAATCCGATATCAGGCAAATGGATGACCGGGAGATCCCGACACATCTGGAAATGATCCCTGCTGACGAGGAAGGGAAAAAAACGGTAATTAATATTCTATCGGCAACTTTTGATGATCCGATACCTGAGAATTTTTTCTCACAGCAAAACATGCAAAGGGTAAGATGATCTGATCATGCTTTTAAAGAAACATATTAATTTATTAAATCATTAAATATGAAATCGAATTTAGTAATGGCATGGAGAAACCTCTGGCGAAATAAAAGAAGGACATTGATCACTGTTGCCTCGATATTTTTCGGCGTACTTCTTTCCACCGTTATGTCATCCATGCAGGAAGGATCATATAGTTCGATGATCGATAACATTGTCAAGTTTTATTCAGGTTATATACAGGTACACAATGAGAAGTACTGGGATAATAAAACCATTAACAATACCTTCGAGGCTGACCAGGCACTGGTTAAGAATATTGAAGAAGTGCCTGAAATAGTGAATTATGCACCCAGGCTGGAATTCTTCGCCCTTGCTTCCAGTGAAGAGATCACCAGGGGATCCATAATTCTGGGCATAGATCCGGATAAAGAAAACCAGATCACTGAAATAAGTAAATGGATAGAAGAAGGGGAATATCTCACTGAAGAAGATAATGGCCTTCTCGTTGGTTTTGACCTGGCCAAATACCTGCAGCTTTCTGTGGGAGATACACTGGTAATGATCGGGCAGGGATATCATGGAGTAAGTGCCGCGGGGAAATATCCCATCCGCGGTATCCTGAAATTTCCTTCTCCTGAACTGAATAAGCAGACCATTTATATGGAACTCAGCAATTGTCAGGAGTTCTTTACCTGTGAAAACCGGCTCACTTCATTTGTCCTGATGGTAGATAACCAATATCAACTCCAGAGAACCAAAAGAAAACTCGAAGAAGTTATTGCATCACCCTATAGCATCATGTCATGGGATGAAATGCATCCTGAGATCCTGCAGATGGTGGAGGCTGACCGGGCCGGAGGAGTTTTCATGAAGGCAATTTTATATGTTGTGATTGGCTTTGGGATCTTTGGGACCATCATGATGATGGTTGCCGACAGAAAAAGGGAAATGGGGGTAATGATCGCCATAGGTATGCAGAGGTTCAGGTTAGCGGCAATCCTGTTTTTCGAAACTGTTTATATTGGATTTATTGGTGTATTGGTAGGATTTGCCATCTCAATACCGATCATAGCTTATTATTATAATAATCCAATTCCTATTCCGGGAGATGCCGGAAAGACCTTCACAGATATGGGTATTGAGCCATTATTGTATTTTTCCTGGCTCCCGTCTGTTTTTTATAACCAGGTAATAACCGTATTTGTGATCACCGCAGTCATTGCGATATATCCGGTGATCACTGCAAATAAAATGAAAGTTCACTTGGCCCTCAGGGCATAAAAACATAAAAATATAGATATGCTTTTTTCAATATCATGGCGCAATGTCTGGAGAAACAAATTAAGAAGCACCGTAATTATAATTGCCCTGGCCCTGGGTATTTGTGCCGGTGTATTCTCCTCAGCATTCTTTAAAGGCCTTGCAATACAACGAATAGATAAGGTGATCAAAACTGAAATATCACATATTCAAATTCACCTGCCGGAATACAGGCAGGCTAATGATATTTCCAAATTCATACCGGATGCCAATTCAGTAGCAGCAAAAGTATCCGAATTACCAGAAGTGGTTGGGGTGAGTAACAGAATAACAATTTTCTCAATGATAGCTTCGGCTGAAACAGCTTCCGGAGTAAAGATCTCGGGCATAACTCCTGAAAAGGAACGAATCGTATCAAATCTTTATTCAAAACTGATTGAGGGTAACTATTTTGAAGAAAAACGTCGAAATCCAATTATTATCGGGCGCAAACTGGCTGATAAACTGAACGTAAAACTGGGCTCAAAAGTGGTACTTACACTTCAGGATATCGATAATAATATCACAG
>CBDUCT010000164.1:0-7990 GCA_965365715.1 uncultured Cyclobacteriaceae bacterium
ATCAGCCTCCGCTGCCGGGGCGGTGCTGGGATATTTTCTTACCAATCAGATTCTGGGGGTGATATACAGGGTCCATATTGATGTTGGCATAGGAACTTTGATTTTCGGTAGCCTGGGCGTCCTGATCATAGCGCTCCTGACCACAACCTTTATTATTTTATCAGCGGCAAATACCAATCCGGCCTATATCTTAAGGGATGAGTAAATAAGCCCGTGTTCATCTGAAATATAAAATCACAGTATTTGATTTCGATCTTTATTTCTGTAAATTATATGCAGGAATTTGGCCTGTTTTCTGAATATTTTTAATAAAAACCGGCTTTAATGCTTTAATTCTCTGATATTTTTTTTTGAATATATTTTACTCGTGATAAGGCTGTTTTGGTCAAATATAGAAGAAAAAACCAGGCGTTTATTGATCAGCCGAGACCTTCCATCTAAGATCCGCCTTCAGCTGAAATGGCTTTGGATATGGACCCTGGCAGCATTTTTTTGTATCTGTGGCATGACCATATTAGGATATGTTTTTAAAATTCAGGTAATATACTGGTTCGGGATTTTTCTTATCTGCATATATCTGATATATATGCCCCTGCAAGCGAGAAACAGAGATACTAAAATAATTAACTTTCTGTTTCTTTTGTCAATCATTCTGGCAGCTTTTGTAACTATGCTCAAGCTTGGTGGTATTGTTACATCAATGGGGGTGATCTTCGTCGGCTTGTCTTCGGCATTTTCATCCGTGCTTCTGAACAATGCAAGGTTGACCATGATTCTCTTTATTATTTACTCCCTGACTATCCTACTCACGGCTTTGCTTCAACCTTTCTTAACAGTGCCTGATTATGTAACTCCGGCCAGTAATCTTTTATTTTATGTCTTGAATATTCTCTGGATTTCCGGGACCACTTTAATGTTCTTACTTTTTTATTTCAAACAACAAAGAGATATAGATGAATCTGAGGCTAAAAGGTTGAAAGAGCTTGATGAAGCCAAAACCCGGTTGTATACCAATATCACCCATGAATTCAGGACACCCTTAACCATCATCCTGGGCATGGTCGATCTTATTGAAAAAAAACATGGAAATGCTTTTGCCAGGGAAGCCCTGGAAATCAGAGCAAAAGGAAAAAAGTTGCGCCATCTGATCAATCAAATGCTTGATCTGTCCAAGCTGGAATCAGGGATGATGCGTAAAGATCTTAAAAATGGCAATATTATACTATACTTAAAGTATATAACAGAATCATTTAGATCTTATGCTGAAAGCAGGAATATAAGAATAGAATTTTTCTCTCAGCTTCAGGCGTTCAATATGGACTATGATCCGGATAAACTGATGCATATAGTATCAAACCTGTTATCCAATGCTTTGAAATATTCAAAAGAGGGCGGAATTGTTATCCTGCGTACTTTGTTGAAAGAAGTGCCGGGACAAGCAAAATCCTTTGTATTTGAAGTGGAAGATGCCGGAATAGGAATTGATGAAAAGGATTTGGAATATATTTTCAACCGGTTTTACAGAGCATACGATACTGATGCATCTTTTTCAAGTGGTACCGGACTTGGCCTTTCATTAACTAAAGAATTTGTACATCTTTTAAATGGTAATATAACAGTAAAAAGCCGGTTGAAGGAAGGGACTGTTTTTTCCGTCATACTGCCGGTTGAAAATAACGCAACTCAATTTTCAAATATCAATTATGAAGGGATTGCAGAATCTATAATGCCTTATGTAGATCATGAACTTGATTTTGAATATGAATACCCGGATCTTATAAATGAACCGTATGAGGATGAAAAACCAATATTGTTAATTGTTGAGGATAACAGAGATGTTATTCATTACCTGGTGGAGATATTAAAAGATAAATATAGTATTGAAATTGCGTACAATGGTCTTGAGGGAATTGAAAAGGCAATAAAAGTAATTCCCGATATAATTATCAGTGACCTCATGATGCCAGTTATGGATGGTTATGAATTTTTAGAGAAAGTAAAGACTGATATAAGGACAAGCCATATACCCTTTGTGATACTGACAGCAAAAGCTGACAATACCTCAGAAATTGAAGGATTCACTAAGGGAAGTGATGCTTTTTTACCAAAACCCTTTAATCAGAATGAATTATTCATCCGTATAGAGAACCTGATTGAATCCAGGAAAAAAATTCAGGAACATTTTTTCCTCTACCCGCAGAAACAAGATAAAACAAATATCGGAACCTTGCCCCTTGAGGAGGCATTCTTGAAGCAAGTCCGTGATATCATGGAAAACAATCTGGCAAATGAGAACTTCGGGATCTCTCAATTGTGCCGGGAAATAAGCATGAGCCGGGCCCAGTTATATAGAAAATTTAAGGCATTGACAAACCAAACTGTCAGTAAGCATATAAGATCTGTTCGATTGAACAAAGCCAGAGAATTATTGTCATCCACGGATCTTACAGTTTCCGAAATCGCTTTTCAGGTTGGATATAAAAGTGTATCCCATTTTAGCACACATTTTACACGGGAATTTGGTATTAATCCCAGTAAGGTCAACATTTAATGCCTGGCCCATCCGCTTCTTGAGACAAATAGAACAATGATTGAGATAAATGTGAAAACAAAGGTTCAGGTTATCATATAACTTGTAAAGGTGATTTAAATACATATTCATTCAATATTAAATCCTGAACTATGAAAAATTTTATCAGCATCTCAGTTTTATTGATCTTTACCCTCTTTGGATGCCAGGACAGCAATCAAATTGAGGAAGTTAAACCATCAAACCTGGACCAGGTAAAGGCTGAATTGATCTTCGCTCCATTGATCTCCTACAAAGCAAATCCTGATCTTAATTTTGCTTCACATGAAAGAAGAGGCGATCTGGTCGAAAGGCCGATCAAATTCAGCACGAAAGGTACGATACATTACATAAACGGAACCGGAGACTGCACAGGTTTTGATCAGGCGGTCATACAAGGTGCAGGGACAGGTTCTCACATGGGTAATATAACCGTTGAACTGGGTTACTGTACAAAGGTATGGCCCCCTACAGTTTTGGGCATTGTTACTGCCTCTAATGGAGACCAGATCTTTGTAGTACTTACAGGAGCTGGTTTAGATCCCGATAAGGGGCCCTACCAGGATTATTTGATCTATGATGGTACCGGAAGATTTGAAGGTGCGATTGGATCATATACACTTTATGGTATAATTGATTATGTAAATGGAGTATGGTCACACGAAGGAGGTGGTGTGATAAGATATTGATCTATGCATCAATAAATACTGCTGTCCGTAACAATTCCAATAATTGAATAGGCTACAATTATAAAATTGTTCATCTGAGGTTCCGGTCTTGCATGATTCACTTTGAAAGCCCTCTTTTAAGAACCGCAGACAGGGGAGTACCGGTCCATCCGGGATACACGATCCGGATGGATTTCCCCATTTATGCCATGTGATGATTTTAAACAATCTTCCGGGAAACCAATATTACTTTGCGAAATCAATTTGCAATTTATATTAACTAAATTACTTTGCGAAGATCCGGAAAATTCAGGATTGTTTACACAGAAGAATCGAATCCGGTGAAGAAGATGATTATGCTTCTACTATTTAAGATGGGAAAGGGGCCGGGTCATCAATATATTTTATTTTAATACGATAGCCTTCTATGCGTTGTGCCGAATACAGTTAATATTTATTAATAGAGAAATTATTCTAACATTTTTATATAGTTTTGGGCTGTGAAACCGGCCATAGTTAAATATAATGCCGGGAATGTAATTTCCGTGACCAATGCCCTCCACCGCCTGGGGGTTGAACCGGAGATCACCGACGATCCTGAAAAACTGGCCTCAGCCGACAAAGTGATATTTCCTGGTGTTGGGGAAGCCAGTACGGCTATGAATTATTTAAGGCAGCGGGGACTTGATAAGGTGCTGACAGAATTAAAAAACCCTTTCCTCGGCATATGCCTTGGATTACAATTGATGTGCAGGCATTCTGAAGAGAATGATACTGAATGTCTTGGCATTTTTGACATGGAAGTAAAGAAATTTCCTCCCAAAGATAAAGTTCCCCATATGGGTTGGAATAAATTGGACATGAAGGAACATCCTTTATTTCTTGGAACACCTGAGAACACCTTTTTTTATTACGTGCATAGTTATTACGCAGAAACCGGGCCGGAGACCATAGCCACTTCAGAATATATTCTGCCTTTCAGTGCGGCCTTGCATAAGAATAATTTCTATGCGATACAGGCCCACCCCGAAAAGAGTGGCAAAGATGGCCAGATCGTTTTACAAAATTTTCTGGATCTTTAAACATGTACATCATACCTGCAATAGATATAATTGATGGGGAATGCGTAAGGCTTACCCAGGGGGATTATTCCCAAAAGAAAATTTACGATGATAATCCGGTAGAGGTGGCTAAAAGGTATGAGGATCATGGATTCAGCCACCTGCATGTTGTCGATCTGGATGGGGCCAGATCGAAGCATGTGGTCAATATTGATGTGCTAAAAAATATTACTAAGGCTACAGATCTAAAGGTAGATTTTGGCGGAGGTATCAAATCCACCCGGGACATAGAACAGGCATTTGAAGCCGGAGTATCCATGATCACAGGGGGCAGCATAGCTGTTAAGGAACCCAAAGTATTCGAGCAATGGATTGATCAGTATGGTCCGGATAAAATAATACTGGGTGCTGATGTGAAAGGCCGTAATATCGCCGTAGGGGGCTGGATGGATACATCTGAAAAGGATATCATTCAGTTTATAGAACATTATACTAAACGATCTATAAAATTTGTAATATGTACGGATATTTCAAAAGATGGTGTTCTGAAAGGCCCTGCCTTTGAGCTATACGAAGAACTCCTGGCCGAGTTTCCCGGTATCAATTTAATAGCAAGTGGCGGGGTAGGAAGCATTGAAGATGTAGAAAAACTGGCGGAAACAGGTGTTTGGGGGGTAATAATCGGAAAAGCCATTTATGAAAACCGGGTAAAAATCGATGATTTGATAAAATTGCAGAAATAAGAATATGCTGACGAAAAGGATCATACCCTGTCTCGATGTTATGGATGGGCGCACTGTGAAGGGGGTAAATTTTGTGAATTTGCGCGATGCCGGAGATGCTGTGGAATTAGGCAATCTATATGCTGAGCAGGGGGCTGATGAGCTGGTATTTCTGGATATCACAGCCACCGTGGAAAAACGGAAAACCCTGGTCGAGCTGGTGAGCAGGGTTGCAGCCGAGATCAATATACCATTTACGGTTGGTGGAGGAATTATTTCCATTGAAGATGTATCGGTCTGTCTCAATGCGGGTGCGGATAAGATCTCGATCAATACGGCAGCAATCGACACCCCGGATCTCGCCGACCGCCTGGCCCTGGAATTCGGTAGCCAATGTGTAGTGGTGGCAGTTGATACCAAACAATATGGGAAAAAGGATAAGGTGCATATACATGGGGGTCGTACACCCACAGAAATAAATACCCTGGAATGGGTAAAGGAGGTGGAGAACAGGGGGGCTGGTGAGATCCTTCTTACCAGCATGGATCATGATGGAACTAAAAACGGCTTTGCCAATGATTTGACGAGTAAAGTGTCATCCATGCTGTCGATACCCGTCATCGCATCAGGAGGTGCTGGGAACATGCACCATTTTGTTGATGCCTTTGACTCAGGGAAGGCCGATGCAGCATTGGCAGCCAGTATTTTCCACTTCAGGGAGATTGATATACCAGATTTAAAGAACTATATTGCATCGTACGGCATACCCATGAGAATTTGATCGAAATAAGACAATGATGAAATTGGATTTTGATAAACAAAATGGATTGATCCCTGCCATAGTGCAGGACTACAGGACAAAGAAGGTCCTGATGCTGGGATTTATGAATGAGGAAGCCTACAAAAAGACCCTCGATACTAAAATGGCTACTTTTTTCAGCAGGTCAAGAAACGAACTCTGGACTAAAGGCGAAACATCAGGCAACTATCTAAATGTAAAGGAAGTCATTGCAGATTGTGATCAGGATACGGTTCTTATCAAGGCAGAGCCTACAGGGCCTGTATGTCATACCGGTAAGGATACTTGTTTCAGCGAGGATAATTCCACGGGTACTGAATTTATTCAATACCTTTCGGAAATTATTAAGGACAGGAAGGATAACCCAAGCCAGGAATCCTATACGAGTTTGCTTTTTGAGAAAGGCATTAACAAAATAGCCCAGAAAGTAGGAGAGGAGGCTGTGGAACTTGTTATTGAAAGTAAAGATAGTAATAGGGAATTATTCCTGAATGAAGCAGCAGATCTGTTGTTTCATTACCTGGTCTTATTAGAAGCCAAGGGAATCGATATTTTGGATGTAATGGAAGTACTAGAATCACGTCATAAATAAAAATTATGCAAGCCCAGGCACCGGGATCTATATTGATGATCAGGCCATCAAATTTTGGATACAATCCTTTGACGGCCAACTCCAATGCTTTCCAGGTAAAAGATACAGGGAATACCCCCGGAGAGATCAGTCTCGCTGCTCAGAAGGAATTTGACCGGTTCCATGAACATCTCATAAAACATAATGTTCATGTAATCGTGATGGAAGATCAGCCCGGGACTATTTTACCTGATTCTGTTTTCCCAAATAATTGGATATCCCTGCATCATGATGGCACGGTGGTACTCTACCCGATGATGGCCGAGAACAGACGGCATGAAAGAAGAATGGATATCCTTCCGGATCTGCAAAACAATTATGGGTTTAATATTATCAGAATATTAGATTATACCAATCATGAAGTAGATGGGCAATATCTTGAAGGGACAGGAAGTGTGGTTTTCGATTATGTAAATAGAATTGCCTATGCCAACCGTTCTGACAGAACGGATGAATTTGTTTTTCGCAAGTTATGTTCTGACCTTGATTATAAAGGAATATTCTTTGAGGCAGCAGACCCTTCAGGGATAGATATATATCACACAAATGTTATGATGTGTCTGGGAACCAAATTTGTGGTGATCTGCCTTGATGCAATCGCAAATGAATCGATGCGTTTAAAGCTGTTGCAATCGTTTGAAGAAACTGGTCACGAAGTCATTGATATTAACTTCAGGCAATTGAATGATTTTGCGGGGAATATGATTGAAATCCAGGACCGAAATAAAGGAACTGTGATAGTTATGTCCGAAAGTTCACATGATTCGCTGAGCTCGGATCAGATCAAACGGCTATCCAAATATGGAACAATATTATCTTCACCTATACCCCAAATACAAAAGTATGGGGGAGGTAGCGCCAGATGTATGATTGCTGGAATATACCTGCCTGTGATCTGAAGAATTCAGATTCACAACCCATTACTGCTAACGATAATTACTGCATTGATTCAGAACCATTTCATCCTATGTGCCGGAAGATAAAGGGATCTCCCCATAAACGAACCCTTTTATCCCCCGGATTGAAGCAATTATTTACTCATAAATAACACAGATATCATCCAGCTTCTTGCGCTTTATATCCGGAACGAAAATCTCATCAGCAGTATATCCTACAGGGATCAATAAAAAAGGCCTTTCATTTTCCGGCCGATCCAGAATCGTGGAAAGAAAGTTCATTGGACTGGGTGTATGCGTCAGCGCAGATAATCCTGCATTATGAATGGCCAATAATAACATGCCGCAGGCCAGTCCGATAGATTCGGTGACATAATAATTATTTGTTTTCTGCCCTTTTTCATCCATATCATAGATCTTCCTGAAGGCAATGATCAACCAGGGTGCAGTTTCTATAAAAGGTTTTTCCCAGACCGTACCCATTGGCTCAAGGTCTTTGAGCCATTCCTGACTCATACGATTATGATAACTTTGATATTCTTCCTCCTCAGCTGCATCTCGTATTTGTTTTTTAATCGCAGGATCAGAAACAAGACAGAAGGTCCAGGGCTGCTTATTTGCTCCGGAGGGGGAGGTGCCGGCGG
>CBDUCT010000165.1:0-7988 GCA_965365715.1 uncultured Cyclobacteriaceae bacterium
TTCTTTTGAATGACAGAGAATATGATGTCATTCTCTTAGATATGAACTTTAGTACGGATATAACCAGTGGCCAAGAGGGATTTTACTGGCTCAATCAAATTTTGGAGAAGGATCCAAATGCTGTTGTAATATTAATTACCGCGTTTGGGGATGTTGAAATGGCCGTTAAGGCATTGAAAGATGGGGCGACTGATTTTGTGTTAAAACCCTGGCAGAATGAGAAATTAATTGCCACCATTTCTACTGCTTCGAAATTAAAGAATTCCTACAAAGAGGTTGACCAGCTCAAGCAGACCAGGAAGGTATTACAGGAAGAAAGCAATCAAAGGTTCAAGGAGATTATCGGGGAAAGCCCTTCAATGAAGAATGTCTATAATATTATTGATAAGGTAGCTGGAACCGATGCAAATGTACTTATACTTGGAGAAAACGGAACTGGAAAAGAATTGGTGGCACGTGCATTACATCAGAAATCCATCAGGAAAGAGAATGTCTTTATAAATGTGGATATGGGCGCCATCACCGAAACCCTATTCGAAAGTGAACTCTTCGGTCATAAAAAGGGTTCATTTACAGATGCAAAAGAAGATCGTGCCGGCCGCTTTGAAGTTGCAAATGGAGGTTCTTTGTTCCTGGATGAAATTGGCAATTTAAGTTTGCCATTACAATCTAAATTGCTGACAGCCCTGCAACGACGAGAGGTGATCAGAATAGGATCAAATAAGCCAATACCTATTGACATACGGTTAATATGCGCAACCAATATGCCGATATACGACATGGTTAATGATAATACATTCCGCCAGGACCTGCTATACCGTATTAATACAGTAGAGATTCATTTACCGGCATTGAGGGAAAGAATGGAGGATATTAAGGTGCTTTCAGAACACTTCGTTGACATGTATTGCAGAAAATACCGCAAAGCATCTAAAACCATTAGTGCATCGACTTTGAAAAAATTCGAAAAGTATAAATGGCCGGGGAATATCCGGGAGTTACAGCATGCAATTGAAAGGGCTGTTATAATGAGTGATAAAAACACCTTGATGTCTGAGGATTTCTTTTTCCTGTCCCAATCCGGCGATGTCTCCGATGAACAAAGGAATGAGTCTCTTGACCTGGATGAGGTAGAAAAATCAACGATCCGGAAGGCAATCACTAAACATAACGGTAATATATCAAAAGCGGCAAAAGAATTAGGACTTACTAGAGCTTCATTATACAGAAGACTTGAAAAGCATGGTTTATAGCAACTATAAATTCAATATTATAATCAGGGTCGTTGTCCTTGCTCTTAGTATTTTGTTACTGGCAAACTTACTGGCTACTGATTCTCTCCTTCTGACGGTTGGACTTGTAAGTATTCTGGCCGTCATACAGGTGATTTCGCTAATCCGGTTTATTGATAAGAATAATGTTGAAATAAACAATTTCTTTGAGACATTAAAAACCCAGGATCTTTTAAATCCACATTTTGATCCTGGTGAGGGTGAATATTACAATACCCTTGTGGAACATTATTATGATATAATAAACAAACTTAAGGCTTCTGATACTGACAAGGATGCTAAATACCAATACCTTAAGACAATAGTACAACATGTTGGAATAGGCATTATAACTTTTAATAAAGCTGGTGAGGTTCAGATCATTAATACCGCCGCTAAGCGACTCTTCAGAATAACCCATATAAACAATATCAGGGAATTAAAGAAGATCAGCGAAAGTCTTGTTAATAGTTTTGAAATGCTGAAAACAGGCGGACGTGATCTTATAAAAATTATTAATAACGAAGAGACTGTCCAGCTAGCCATATTTGCAATAGAATTAACTTTAAAGGACGAAGAGTTCAAACTTGTCTCTGTTCAGAACATTCAGAGTGAACTTGAAGAGAATGAAATGGAGGCATGGCAAAAGCTTGTCAGGGTTTTAACTCATGAAATAATGAATTCGGTTACACCAATTTCATCATTGGCCAATACCCTGGAGGAAGATATAAAATATAGAATTGATGGGAATGGTGAAGAAAAGGATTTGTCCAGGGAAGATCTTGAAGACCTTCACCTGGCTATAAAAACCATCTTGAAGCGAAGTGAAGGACTGGTACGCTTTGTTACCGATTTCAGAAGCTTAACACATATTCCGAAAACGAAATTTGCCGAGGTTGCTATAAGTGATTTATTTGAGCATATCGAATTATTAATGAAACATGAATTGGATGAAAATCAAATTGATTACAAACGATCTATAATCCCACCTGACCTCAAAATTAAAATTGATCAGGAACTCATAGAACAGGTTTTAATTAATCTGATCAAGAATGCCATTCAGGCATTGCGGGAAGAACCTGAGAAGAATATTGAACTTTCTGCCTTTCTTAAGGATAACAAGCATATAATAGTCTCAGTAAAAGACAATGGACCAGGTATTGATGAAGAAGCTCAGTCAAAAATTTTTATACCTTTCTATACAACAAAAAAGAGTGGATCTGGGATTGGCCTCAGTTTATCTAAGCAGATCATGAGACAACACCTTGGGAATATTTCTGTAAAATCTAAACTCAATGAAGGGACAGAATTTGTATTACGATTTTGATAGAAGGAGTTTTTTATTGGGGGTATATTTTATATAAATGATAAATATATTAGTTTAGAGCAAATAGATATCTTGAATGAAAAATACGACGGAAACTATAACTGAAATATTGGTTGATAAGTTGGGAATATCGTCAACTGAAGTCACCCCAGATGCAAATTTTATTAAAGATCTTGGAATAGATTCACTGGATTATGCGGAGCTTGTTATGGAGTTTGAACAGGTTTTTGACATAAAAATACCCGACACGGATGCCGAGAATTTTGAAACTATAAAGGATGCTGTCAGCTATATAGATAGTAAAAGAAACTCTTCTTAATTCTACTTAAAATCATATTTAATGTAATATGACATCCCGGAATAAAAAATTCATCTTTTTAGTCCAGGGTGAAGGAAGGGGACATATGACACAAGCCATAAGTCTGTTTCAGATCCTGACAAAGAACGGACACGAAGTACCTCACATTTTTATTGGAAAAAGTCAGCGAAGAAAGATACCAGGATATCTATTAGAAGCTGTCAATGTACCAGTCGAACCATTGAATAGCCCGAATTTTATCAGCGATTCTAAAAATAAATCAATCCGGCTTATTCCTTCAATATTATACAATTCAAGATATTTGAAAACATATAATCGAAGTTTAAGAAGGATAGATGAAGTGGTTAAAAATGTGAAGCCTGATGTATTGATAAATTTTTACGATTTCTTGGGTGGGTTTTACAATTTCCTGTACAAGCCTTCTTTGAAATTTATTCCTGTAGGGCATCAATTTATGACAGATCACCCGAACTTTACATATGCAAAAGGAAAATTATTTCATAAGAGACTGTTTTTAATAAATAACTATTTGAATTCAATTGGAGCATTTAAAAAACTGGCTCTGTCATTTACGCCCAATTATCCTCCTAAGGTAAAAAATACCATAATTGTACCCCCTTTATTGAGAGATCAACTTTTGGAGCTCAAAAGTACTGATCATGATTTTATTTTGGGTTATATGGTAAATGATGGATATAGCCAGGAAATTATTGACTGGAGTTTAAAAAATCCAGATATAAAGCTTGAAATATTCTGGGATAAAAGAAATGAGCCTGACACAAAAAAAGTTGGAGATAATTTGATTTTTTATCAATTGGACGCTGAAAAATTCCTGCAGAAAATGGCGCAATGCAAAGGAATTGTGACCACGGCAGGATTTGAATCTGTATGTGAGTGCATGTATTTAGGGAAACCGGTACTAATGGTGCCGGTTTCAGGGCAATATGAGCAGGCATGCAATGCCTTGGATGCTGAACAGGCCGGTGCCGGTATACAAGCAGAAAGCTTTAACATTTCCAGGCTGATCCAATATATTCCATCATACAAAAATCCATCTGAATCTTTCAGATCCTGGCTAGGTAAAGGAGAGGAAATCATTCTTCGCGAGTTGACAGATTTCTAGGCTTTTCATGTAAAAATTATCCTTTTTTTTTTATGTACATTTGTGACTCATAAGATTATTTATGGCGATTATATCCAAAAAGAAGAAAATATTTAAGATAAGCCCTCATTTGAGGGAATATCTTCAAACCTATGGCAGAGAACAGGACTTAGGGATACAGTATGATGATTTAGCCCGGTATAACAATTCAATTCCCCTGTTTGATCAGAAGGGGAATGATACATTATGGGAAACTGTTTTTTACCATCAAAGTGAAGAAAAACATATCCATGATTCTTTAAAGAAGATTTATGCTATACTGAAAGCCGATGGCGATGTTTCTGTAATTGAGCACTTGTATATTGACCGGGTCGATTTATGTATATATGGCAATACCAAACCTTTCAGGGTCAGGATAGTAAACCGGATCAATGACCTCTTTGATTATTATTATGTAAAGGTAGCTGATGCTTCCAGGATCTATGGCCTAGATCTTGAGCACTTCCTCTCTCCCAACAAAATCAATTTTCTCGTACAGGGAGATACATTGATTGAAGAACACATTCAGGGTATACCAGGAGATGATTTTATAAAAACCTACCTGAAAGATCCACAGTTAAATGAAATACGACTGGCAAAGGAGTTTGTAAAATTCAATGAGCGATGCCTGGTTCGTTTGCTTGGGGATATGCATGCCAGTAATTTTGTTGTTGAAGTTATCCCTGATTTCGATGAGATCCATTACCGTATCCGGGCAATAGACTTTGATCAACAATCTTACGAGGGAAGACGGGCGATTTATATGCCACAATACTTTAAACAGAATAATCCGATTATTGAGCTCGGCTTAAAACATATGAAACCGGAACTCGAATTACAGTACCGGAAGGAGGAGCGATCACTTATAGCCACAAGAGTAAAATCAAGCGGGGTTAACCTTTATGCTTTGCTTAACACGATGACAAGAGACACCATATCAAAACCAGAGAATATTGAAAGTCTGAAAAATGACCTGGCCAGATTATATAATGATAAAGAATTTCTTTCATGTGTTAATATGGGAGAGATTGTCAAAGCCAGTTTGAAAATGGTGTTTAAACAGCCAGTGAGAGATAAATATCATTTTGCAAAAAAGACTGCCCGATAGGTTATTTAATACTCTTCTAATTTAGTAATTTTGGTAAAAATTAAAGTCAAGCATCATGTTTACAGGTATCGTCGAGGGACTGGGTAAAATCAAGGATATCAGGAAAGAAGGTACGAACCATATTTTTTTTATAGAGTCAGATTTTTCAAATGAATTAGGGGTAAATCAAAGTGTTTCACATAATGGTGTTTGTCTTACTGTCACGGGGATTGAAAATGGTGTTTATACTGTTACTGCTGTTCACGAGACCTTACAGAAGACAAACCTCGGAGATCTTGCAACAGGTGATTTCGTAAATCTTGAGAGGAGCATGTCCACTGACTACAGGTTTGATGGTCATATAGTGCAGGGTCATGTCGATCAAACCGGGATATGTACAAAAGTACAGGAAGTTGACGGGAGCTGGTTGTTTGATTTCGAATATGATTTTGAATCAACTGGAAATTTTCTGGTTGAAAAAGGTTCAGTTTGCATCGATGGTGTTAGTTTAACTGTATTTAATTGCAAAAATGGAAGTTTCACCGTAACGATAATCCCGCATACATGGGAAGTGACAAATTTCCAATTTCTAAAAGCAGGGAACAGGGTTAACCTTGAGTTTGATGTAATTGGCAAATATATTCAGAAACTATTTTCAGATGGATATCAAGATTATCTGAAGAACAAATTAAAATAATCTGGAGGCGGGCATCTTATTTATAATAAATCCAAATAGTTGATTGAATTTAAAACTGACATTTATCACCTTTTTCCAGTAAGTTCTGATCTATTTTTACATTCGAAAAAATAGGACCTAAAGCATAAATTTAAATAGAAATAAATTTTTTAATATAATTTGATTAGATCAAATGAAAGACAAAGCATTTGTAACTATTGATGGTAATGAAGCTGCTGCTTATGTTGCCTATCGTTTAAACGAAGTTTGCGCCATTTATCCAATAACTCCATCTTCAAATATGGGAGAGTGGGCTGATGAATGGGCAGCAAAAGGTATAAAAAATATTTGGGGTGAAATCCCAACAGTATGTGAAATGCAAAGTGAAGGAGGAGCAGCCGGTGCTGTACATGGATCCCTTCAGGCAGGTGCATTGACCACTACTTTTACTGCTTCCCAGGGATTATTATTGAAGATTCCAAACATGTTTAAAATAGCCGGGGAGTTAACTTCTACTGTTTTCAATATCTCGGCAAGGTCTCTGGCGACCCATGCTTTATCTATTTTTGGTGATCATAGTGATGTTATGTCAGCCAGAAGTACTGGATTTGCCATGCTTGCAGCTGGTTCTGTTCAGGAAGTCATGGATATGGGTGTGATAGCACAAGCATCTACATTAAAAGCACGTGTACCCATCCTTCATTTCTTTGATGGATTCAGAACATCACATGAAGTGCAAAAAATTGAGTTGGTAAGTGATGGCCACATGGGGGAAATGGTAACCGATGATATGGTAAAAGCCCACAGGGAAAGGTCATTATCACCTGACCGACCGGTCATACGGGGAACTGCTCAGAATCCGGATGTATTCTTCCAGAATCGTGAAACCAACAATCCCTTTTATGAGAAATGTGCTGATGTGGTTGCTGAACAAATGGACAAATTTGCGAAACTGACTGGCCGGCAATACAAGCCTTTCGACTATTACGGAGCTGAAGATGCTGAGAGGATAGTTATTCTTATGGCATCTGGTATAGAAACTGTCCATGAAACTGTTGACTACCTAAATAATCAGGGAGAAAAAGTAGGTGTTCTAAAAGTTCGTTTATACAGGCCTTTCGATATAAAGCGGTTCATGGAAGCAATACCAGCTTCAGTAAAATCAATTTCTGTACTTGACCGGACCAAGGAACCCGGAGCTACAGGAGAACCTTTATATCTGGATGTAATAAATGCACTGAGTGAGGGATTGAGTGAGGGATATGGCAAACTTAAGAACATGCCTAAGGTAATTGGTGGTCGTTATGGCCTTTCATCCAAAGAATTTACTCCTACAATGGTGAAGGCTGTTTTTGATAATTTAAATACAGAGAAACCTAAGAAACATTTCACCATAGGTATCAATGATGATGTATCCAACACAAGTCTTGATTTCGATCCTGATTTCGATATAGAATCGGATGACGTTGTCAGGGCTATTTTTTATGGCCTGGGTGCTGATGGAACAGTTGGAGCCAACAAAAACTCTATAAAAATTATTGGTGAGAATACCGAAAATTATGCACAAGGATATTTTGTATATGATTCCAAAAAAGCCGGTTCAGTAACTACTTCGCATTTGAGATTTGGGCCAAAGAATATTTTAGCTCCCTATCTTATTACGAAGGCTAATTTCGTCGCTTGTCATCAATCTGTTTTTCTTGAGAAATATGACATGGTCAAGAACCTTGTTGAAGGCGGGACTTTTCTCATTAACTCACCATTTGATAAGGATGAGTTATGGAAAAATATTCCCCTTTCGATTCAGCAAACGATAATAGATAAAAAGATCAAAGTATTCGCCATCGATGCCCAGAAGGTAGCGGAGGAAAGTGGTATGGGTAGAAGAATCAATACGGTCATGCAGGTATGTTTCTTCGCAATTTCAGGAATTCTACCTAAAGATGACGCCATTGCGGCCATCAAGGATTCTATTGTCAAGACCTATGGCAGAAAAGGGGAAATGATTGTCAACATGAACCTAAAGGCTGTTGATAATACCCTTGAACACTTGTTTGAAGTAGCAACCCCCAAATCACCGGTCGGGAACCTGAAATTGAAACCAC
Organism: uncultured Cyclobacteriaceae bacterium; assembly: GCA_965365715.1. Lineage (GTDB taxonomy): Bacteria > Bacteroidota > Bacteroidia > Cytophagales > Cyclobacteriaceae > JAGTVG01. Next base: position 7,927 of record CBDUCT010000165.1, read on the forward strand.
CTGTTCCTGAAAACTCACCTGAATTTGTCCCAAATGTACTTGGAGAAATTATAGCCGGAAGA
>CBDUCT010000166.1:0-7963 GCA_965365715.1 uncultured Cyclobacteriaceae bacterium
TTAACAGTATTTCGGCAAATTCATGAAAAGAATGTTATACACTTAATGCATCCGCTACGCAACCCAATTATTAGTAATACCCTCTCTTTCGCCTTTCAAATAGTTTTCTGAAATTGTGGCCTGTCCAGCAGGAAATCCCCCCGACTAATCCTCCGATGATAACAGTTATGCCAATAATAAATCCAACATGACCAAGGCTGAACATGTCAGCGATCTTTTGCGATAATATCGATTCAGTGGCTATATCAATTCGTAAAGTCATCCAAAGCCAGATCAGACCCACACCAAAAGCTCCCGCAAAGAATGATTGAACTCCGCTGCTTTTTATAATGGCCCCGCCAATAAAGGCAGATACTGCGATCCACCACCACCCGAAATGAGGAGCTCCGAAATAGACCATCGCAGCAATTATGACAACTTTTATAAAAAATCTCATCTCAATTTTCGACCTCAGCCTCTTTAGTTAATAATATGTTCAAAACACCTTCCCGTGTATCATCATAATCCCCCCAAAATGAAATTTTAAAATATTCACCCCGGGCCCAATCTTCAATGAATGTATCATATCCAACACTTCCCGGATTTCCACTCTGGCCTCCAGGATATATGCCCCAGGCTTCGATTTCATCTCCCAGTTCTACGATCATCCTCCAGGATGCGCCCATGGTTTGACCTGTGGCGTTAACTATTCCTTTATATCCGCCAATCGGTACCTGTGTATAACTGAATGATTCTACTCCTGTCATATGGCTTAACCTAGTGTTTTTAAACTTATGCCAGGAAGGATCATCCTCGTTATTGAATTCTTTCCATGTTTTAATACTGTCTATCCCCTGTATATATGATTCAGTAATAATCTCGTTAATGTTTTCAACTTTTTCTGTTCCCAAAATATCAAAAGCAGTGTCTGATGGCCATTTGGTCAGGATGGTCATGGTGGTATAGTCGCTGGGCCATTCAACAGGTATATCTACATCGAATTCATCCCATAATAAATCATACATTTTCTTATACCATGCCCTGAAATAGGAAGGTTCAATTTGATCAGCATTGGTCATGTAATCCCATTTTTCTAAAAGATCTAAAACCTGCTTTTGTTCTTCGGTTAATCCCTCCTTCCTTAGACTATCTATCATAACGGGAAGTATTGAGGAGGCCAATGAGAAGTAATTATCATTCTGTAAAACTTTCATTTCATCGATAGTAATGCCCTCCAATGAATTCAATATGGAATTGATCCTTTTGTTCCTGAACTTTTCTTCGCTTCTGCTATAATAATAATATGGATAATCAGAATCAAAAGGATGCTGATTGGCGGAACTGATAAACCCTCGTTCCGGATTTATAATTCTTGCATTATGTTCTTTTGGAATATACCCCTGCCATTCATAATTGGGATCACTTCCATCCATTATGAATTTACCCTGTTCCTCCCACTTCAAAGGATAGTTCCCCTGAACTATCTGGGCGATATCTCCCGAACGGGATGCCAGGGCAAAGTTTTGTGGTGGGCAATCCAGCGAATTTGATGCTGCAAGTGCATCTTTTATATTTTGTGCCCTGCTGAGATCATAGAAGGCTTTATAATCCACAGATGCATTATGGGCTGTCCACTTCAGGGCAAAATGGATCCGGTTGCTGTCTCCCATAAATGACCTGTCATATACCACCGGCCCATAATGTGTATATACTACTGTGTCTGAATAATCATCCTGCCCCTTGATCTTTATGGTTTCAATTCTTTTCTGGGTTTTTAACCACTTTCCACCATATTGGTACTCATCACACTGATCATCTCTAAAGGAAATCTGGTACCAGTCCCTCAGATCTCTATCCGCATTTGTTGCCCCCCAGGCAATGGAATCATTGAAACCAATGAGAATTCCGGGTACCCCAGGAACGGTCACGCCAAAAGTATTAACGTCAGGACTGTTTAATTGCTGTGCGTACCAAATCATAGGAAGGTTTAATCTTAAATGGGGGTCATTGCATAAAATGGCATGCCCACTTTCTGTCTTTGTTCCTGAAACGGCCCAGTTATTACTGCCAACCCCTTCCATAAAGCTTTCCGGAAGGTTAACGAAATATTCATTTTTGATCTCTTCATTGTCCGGACTAAAAGTCTCTAGAGGCTCAAATTCCCATGGCGTCCCTATAGGGATAATTGGTTCGATCTCTTCAGGAAAATCTGGAAACAGAAAATCAAAACGTTCTTTGCCAAATAATCTGACAAGATTTGTATTCTGCAGGTCCCGGTCACTGTTTAAATCATCAGCAAGATATTTCTGAGTGAGTAAGGATTTGTATGGAACCCATCCTTCAGGCCAATAGTTAAATAGTTTATATTCCAGTGGAAGGTCTTTATATTCCAGCTGATCAATGAAGGCATTAACGCCATCACTATAGGCCTTGGTGTATTGGAATTCCTCCGGAAAATCCTCTAATGCTTTCACGGCTTTCTCCGTGGCTTCATTTAATCCCTTCCTGCGCTGGAGTCTGTCATAATTTAGCGCCCTCTTCCCAAATACTTCACTTAAGCGGCCGGAAGCCACAAAGGTGATAAATTCCATCTGCCACAACCTGTGATAGGCCGTGATATATCCCTGCGTAAAATAAAGGTCGTAATCATTCTTAGCGAAAATATGTGGGATTAAATTAGATTCATATTGTATTCTGACATCATCCATCAATTGAGGGAGTGATAAATCATATTCAATTTCCAATGGATCACCAACCGAATTCTGCCAGAATCCGTGAAAGGGATCCAGAAGTTTACCAAGCGGCGGAATGTCCCCGATTTTCTGGTTCAAAATAAAAACCAGGGCTCCTGTTGTTAGGATAGAAATGAAAAATCTAAAAAATTTCATATTTTTCAGCCAGTTAAAATATCTAAGAGAAATTAAAAAAAACGACTTTTTATTTTATCAGATAGATAATTATAAAAGAATGCCTGAATATTAATTTCAAAAATTATATTAAAAAAATGAAATTTTAAATATTTACTGGAATTTTTTTCGCCATTCCTGAAATAGACTTGTATATCCGAATAAATAGTATTTTCGGATTGAGTTCCATAAAATGAAATTCTGCTGACATGAAAGGTTTTTAATTCCCGTCTATTTTAATGACTCTAATATGATGTATTTTATTTTGACTTAATGTTTCTTACCTAGTAAAAGTTATATAATTTAAATATATAAGACACTGAAAAACAGATATATAAATTGTTTCACTCCTTTTTAATCCTAGTTTTGTTCTGGTAATATTCATATTTTATTACTGATGTAAGTTTCACTATGCTATTCGAATTATTTTTCTAAAATAACCCTCTATATTCGAACAGAAATTAAGGTTAATAATTCTGTAAAGTCAGAAAGTCCTTTGTTCTTTGTTTTTGATAATGTAATAATATTGGCTTTAATCAAAAGATATTTACACTATTGCAGTTTTTATTAACATCGCTGAAAAATTGTAACTCTTTTGTGACCAGGTGTCGACAAACTCCTTTCGACAAACCCTTGAAATAATCTCAGACACCTGGCCCTTAAGGGTTTTTTTTACCAATCAAAATAACAATCATTTTACTTAATCATACTAACGACATGCCTGGCCATAGCTTCAGCTAAAATATTTGTAACCGGATTTTATCCAGAGATTATATTTTATTTTTATCTTCAGGCTCTAATTTTATTACCTAAGGTGAAAAAATGAAATCAGTCGCAAAATCATTAAACATATGTCTGCTGCTCGTTTTTATATTCCTCCTGCATGAACATACGGCATATGCTCAGAAAAAAAGGAAGTCTAATAGGAAAGAAGATCAAATTCAAGAGCAAACAGAAGAAGACAAAAAACTGCTGAATGAAATTCAATATTATAATGTTATTACCCCGCTGGCAAAGACGGATTCCGGTCTGTTTATTGTACATCTTGTCGAAGACAAGTATTACTTTGAGATTCCGCAAGCATTGCTGGATAAGGATATCCTGATGATCAGCCGGATCGCAAAGATCCCGAACGGATTGGGTGGAGGTTATATCAATGCAGGTACTAAAATGCATGAACAGGTTGTCCGCTGGGAGAAAAAGTATGATAAGATTCTTTTGAGGACAAAATCTTTTGTAAGTATGGCCAGCGACAGCCTTCCGATCAACCTGTCGGTACAGATCAACAATTATGAACCCATAATACATGCCTTTGATATTAAGACTTATAATCCCGATTCGACAAATCTTGTTATCGATGTAACAAATTTTTTTACTTCTGATATTAAGGCTATTAGTGGTTTGGATGCTGACCTTCGTGAGGACTATAAGGTAGGCAAACTTGATGAGGATAGATCCTTTATTGATCGGATCTCCAGTTATCCGGAAAATGTTGAAATCAGGCATGAACTGACCTACACGGCAACTAAACCTCCGGAAGGAAATTCTACCGGGGCAATATCTTTATTGATGAACCAGTCCATGATTCTTCTTCCTGAAGAACCAATGATGCCCAGGTTCCATGATCCCAGGGTGGGTTGGTTCACCCTAAACCGGATTGACTACGGATCTGCCGAACTGAAAGCCGACTCACGAAGAATTATACGGCGATGGCGCCTCGAGCCTTCTGACAAGGAAGCCTATGCCCGGGGAGAACTGGTGGAGCCGGTAAAACCTATTGTTTATTACCTCGATCCAGCAACGCCAGATATTTGGAGACCTTATTTCAAAGCCGGTATAGAGCTTTGGCAGAAGGTCTTTGAAACTGCCGGATTTGAAAATGCCATTATTGCCAGGGATCCACCTTCAAAAGCGGAAGACCCTGAATTTTCACCGGAAGATGTAAGATATTCCGTGGTCCGTTATGTAGCCTCAACAACCCGAAATGCCATGGGACCCAGCGTGTCTGATCCCCGGTCAGGTGAGATCATTGAAAGTGATATCATGTGGTATCATAACCATTTCAGGACGTATCGTAACAGATATCTTGTGGAAACAGGGGCTGCTAATCCATCAGCCAGGTCCCTGCAAACACCGGAGGAGGATATGGGCGAAATGATAAAAATGGTCATTGCCCATGAAGTCGGACATGCTTTGGGATTACCACATAATATGAAGGCCTCATCAGCCTACCCGGTGGATTCGATGCGATCTGCTGCCTTTACGCAGGAATATGGTATAGCCGCCACGATCATGGATTATGCCCGTTTTAACTATGTGGCCCAGCCTGGTGATGAGGGGATAAGGTTTATCCGGAAAATAGGGCCTTATGACCATTATTCTATTAATTGGGGTTATCGCTGGATACCGGGAATGGAAGGCCCTGAATCGGAAAAAGAGATACTGGATTCCTGGATATTGGAAAAAGCGGGTGATCCTGTATATCTTTTCGGAAGTGGCCGTGGAGGGACCGATCCTTCTGCTCAGACGGAAAATATTGGCGACGACCCGGTGAAAGCTTCCGAATATGGTATTAAGAACCTGAAAATTGTTTCAGAAAATCTGATTGAGTGGACCTCACAAAAAGGGAAAGATTATAGCGATTTGAAAGAATTATATACTACCCTTGTTAGAACCTGGGGTATGTATTCCCGACATGTCCTGAATAATCTGGGTGGCGTCTATCAAACTCAAAAAACTACCGATCAGGATGGATTAGTGTATGATTATGTACCTGCCAAAAACCAGTCTAGTTCTCTTGATTTTTTAAATGAACACGTTTTTAGAACACCCGAGTGGTTAATTAATGAAAATATTTTAAGAAGAATCGAGCCCTCGGGTGAAATTAAAAGGATATCTGATGTTCAGAAATCACTGCTCAAGGCATTACTTGAAAAAGAAAGGATGCTGAGAATGGTTGAAGCTGAATCCTTTTTGGATGAAGAATCATATTCCCTTCACCAGATGATGCACGATCTTAGAAAGGGGATCTGGGGTGATCTTGAGCATAATTTCTCAACTGATGCCTATAATAGAAACCTCCAGTTAGCTTGGATTGAAAGGCTGTCTGAATTTATAACTAAGCCAGATGATAAGGATAAAAAGGATTCCTTTACATATGCTGACATAAGTGCATTAGCAAATAATGAACTAAATACAATACAAGATTCTATCAATCTAAGAAAAGACAGGATCAGAAATCCCCAGGCGAAATCACACTACCTGTATTGTCTTAAAAGAATTGAAGATGAACTCTCCCAGAGTTCGAAATAAAGTAATTGTTACTTCATTTTTCCTAATTGATCAATGTGTTTTGATTAATTGGTAATGCTTTTTATCTTGTAAACTTTGAATCATTAAACCACGATTGATGGAACAGGCCCAAAACAAGGTCCTTCAACTGGAATATCAGTTATTTAACCTGGCATGTATTATCAGCGCGGCTGCCGCGCTGGCCATCGCACTGCTGGATGTTTTCGTAACTGAACATATTCTTTCTGTTTTCCTTGACCTGACTGGCTTTGTGATCTTTTCCATCTTTTATTACTTGTCAAGGAATGAATCATTATATCCCAGGCTGGTAATTCCATTCGTTATTATCCTTTACACACTTATTAATCTTTCCTGGTTTTTTCAGGGCGGTGGATTTAATTTCAGCGATACGGTCATTTTTTTCCTGATCTTCATAGTTTCCCTGTTAATCATAACTAAAAAATACAGGATTCATCTCGTAATTTTTACAGCGGTAAACATTTTGACCCTGATCATAATCGAGAATGCCAATACGGATTTCAGGTACCAGTATACTGACAGGGCAATGGAGGTTTTTGTGTCCGATATCTTTGTTATTCTGCTCTTTGCTATTGGCGGATACCTGATACTTAATTTCAAAAGAAGATACGAATCCCTCTCAAAGCAATTGATTGAAACATATGAAAATGTAAAGGAAAGTAATATTGATCTGGAGAATACAATACATATAAGAACAAACGAACTGAAGAAAGTCAATAAGGAACTTGACAGGCTGTTTTACAGGAGTTCTCATGATTTCAGAAGACCCCTAACAACTTTAATGGGGATCAATGAAGTGGCCAGATTAATGGATCTCAGGGAAGATACTATGCAACTCTTTAAAATGATGAATACAACGGTGGGTAGCATGGACAATATGCTCAAGAAGTTTTATAACCTCTATGAAATTAGTCATTATCTTGAAGAGAAAAGAATCGTATCTCTTTCGGCTATAGTGGAGAAATATGAAGACCAACTGTTAAAGGACGGGCATATCATCAAATCGGTGGTAAACCTTAAAAAATATGATGATATGGATCACAAAAATAGCCTGATCGATATTATTCTTCTGAATATGATAGAGAATGCAATTCTTTTTTCTTCTGATAAGCACGCTGAAATATCCCTGAAGATCACGGAAAACAAAAATTTTCTGAATATTCAGGTGGAGGATAAAGGTATCGGTATTGATGAAATATACTATGACCGTATCTTTGAAATGTATTTCAGGTCCAACGAAAGGCCCCACGGAAACGGACTTGGATTATATGTAGTGAAAACGGCCCTGGACAAACTTCATGGGAATATTAAGGTAGAAAGTAAGAAGAATAATTTCACTCAATTTAATATCAGCATACCACTCTAAATCCGGAGAATAATGAATAGAATATTATTAATTGGAATCTGTATATTATTATCCTTTGAATTAACGGGACAGGAAAAATCTATTGTACTCGAAGAGTTTATCTATGAAGAGGCACCTTTCAAATCCTGTCATGCCTCGACAATAGCCGAAACGGGAACTGGTATTATTGCGGCCTGGTTTGGAGGTACACATGAGAAACATAAGGATGTGGAGATCTGGATAAGCAAAAAATTGGGGGATACCTGGAGTGCGCCGGCTTCAATTGCCAATGGAATTTTTGGGAACAAAAGGTATCCATGCTGGAATCCTGTCCTATACTATTCTGAAGAAAATAGATTGTATCTTTTCTATAAGGTTGGGCCCAGCCCGTCAGAATGGTGGG
>CBDUCT010000167.1:0-7926 GCA_965365715.1 uncultured Cyclobacteriaceae bacterium
CAATCATCAGATCCATGATAATTAAAAACATGTTCTCCTATCAGAATGTATTTATCTATACCATAAGAACTCAGGTGATCAACCACATTTCTTTTCAGAAACATGATATCATTATTTATGGCATCATTCCATTCGCCGATAAATTCAATGATGCAAAATTTCAATTCATAGGAAATAAAGAGGATTTTCACATACAGTGTTTCGGATCCTATATAATCCCAGGCGGGATCGATATAATAGTTATAAATGGCATCGCTGTAAAGATCGTAGTTGTACTTTTTCCCAAAAAACGGGGACCGCTCATCTTTTGAGGAATCGTATAAACTCAACCAACGATAATAGGGTTCTATTTCATGCATTTTCATCCATTAAGTATCCTACCTTTTTGAATCTGTTGAATACCCAATCTTGATGCGGGGCATCTTCCAATTCTTTTGTCAGGTCCTGACCGGACCAGTGCTCATAATGCTTTCCATTTGTCCAGCGATTAGAATCTGTAAGGTCATATATAATACCGTTATACGCACACCAGATCTCTTCCCTGTCCTGTCCGTTTCTCAAGGCCAACTGATGCTTTGTATACTTTTTCATTTGCCAAAATTAAAACAAATAAACTAATTATTGATGCGGCTTATTATTATGTGTATAATATCTTTCTGAACTGTAATAAGAGACAAATGTTTACAGGTAAGACTATTTCAAATTTTTACATGATATTTTTAAAGAAGTCATTTATTTTCTTCCTAATTTGGCATTGACTTTAAGGGATCCGGATTATAACGTGACCCGATCAAATCATAAAAACAAGATAACATGCATTTTGATAAAGGAGTAAAATCAACCATGGTGAATGGCATAGATTATGTCGAGGGGGGTGTAGCCAGTAAACAGATCATAAAAATCAAAGGGGGTAGCATTACTTTATTCGCCTTCTCAAAAGGTGAAGGATTAAGCGAGCACACAGCGCCCTTTGATGCATTTGTAAATGTACTTGAAGGCGTTGCCGAGATCCTGATTGATAAAAAATCCCATACCCTCAAAGCCGGTGAAATGATAATAATGCCAGCTGATATACCCCATGCTTTGAATGCTACAACCGATTTTAAAATGTTGCTTGTTATGATCAAACCGGAAATAAAATAAAAATTAAACATACCATTGCTGTTATCCTTTACATCATCCCCGGGAAGTGGCAGGGATCATTTTATTTCAGCAATCGCGCATCCAGGTTTTCAATTAATTCCTCAGGCTCCGATAAAAGGTTTCTTACGAATGCAAATGCTGATTCCAGATTTTTCCGGCCTTTTCCTGATAGTCCTTCCTGAAGCTGAAACTCATATCCCTTAATATGTAACAGAAATGTTTCTGGCGTATATTGGTATAATTTTTTACATAGGTTCAGGACAAAGGAAGGTGATACCGAATGCATGGTATAGTTTACCTTATCGGAAGGTTCAACCCTGGTAATAATAAAATCATCAATTTCTTCAATTGAAGCATCGATGAAGATGACGATATCATAATCCCGGATAGTATAGGCGTCCTCAATGTTGAGTTGGTAATTGGAATCAATAGAGATGTTTTTAATTTTTTCCTCGATTATCCATTTTTCAACTAATTCGACTAATATTGGTCCCATACCATCATCCTTCCTACCGGGATTACCATATCCATATAACAATATGTTCAATTTCTTACTCAATCTATTCAGATCTTTTAATATCGATCACCTCATCATTGGAATTGAACAGCGTAATTTCCAGGGGCATTTTCCCTAATGCATGTGTGGCACAACTCAGGCAGGGATCATATGCCCTTATGGCTGTTTCAACAGCATTCATCATTCCTTCAGTAATTATCTCCCGGCCGTTCATATGGGATTTGGCTACAAGTTCCACCGCCCTGTTCATAGGGGTATTATTATTGGTAGTCGAGACGATAAGGTTTGCCATTTCTATCTGATCATCCTTGTTGACTCGGTAATGATGGAACAATGTCCCCCTGGGTGCTTCAATTAAACCGACACCTTCTATCGTCTTATTGCCTTTTCTTACCAATTCTCCTTCCAGAATATCCGGATCATCGAGTAGTACTTTTATCATTTCAGCAGCATGAAGGGTTTCAATCAAACGTGCCCAATGCATATGCATCGACATATTATTCGGCTTTCCATTGGTATAGGCTTTGAATATTTCAAATTCCTTCTGGGCTAAGGGGGTAGGTATGAAGTCGCATGTATTCAGCCTTGCCAGGGGACCAACCGTATACCAGCCTTCTTTGTTGCCAATAGACCTAAGGTATGGGAATTTCATATAACTCCATGACTTAACTTCCTCAGCTATATAATCAAGATAATCCTGATAATCCACATCATGAAGGATCTTGTTCCCTTCTGTATCTACGGCACGGATAACACCATGGTATATATCCAGGGCACCATCTTTTCTTACTAAACTAAGATGGCTCGAAGGAAATTTTGCAAAATTATCGATCAGGTCTTTGTTCTTCTTATGATAATCTTTGAACAGATCAAGTGCTCCCTGAGCCCAGGTAATCATCTGATCTATATTTAAAGGATCCTTACCGATCAGAAATTTCATTTTTTCCTCAATGGATAAGGACTTGTTAATACCTCCGGGTATTGCACCCGTACCATGGATCTTCTTTCCTGCAGTTGCTTCGATGATCTCCTGTCCGAACTTTCGCATCATAACCCCCTGTACAGCCAGGTCTTTAAATTCCTTGGCTACTTCTAAAACGTTACGCTTAGCCGGATCGGCATCGATGCCGAAGAGCAGGTCCGGAGATGTAAGGTGAAAGAAATGCAAAGAATGTGACTGGAAAAACTGACCATAATGCATAAGTCTCCTCATCTTCTCAGCAGTAGGTGAAATATTATCCGGTCCGACACCCACAATCACATCCAGGGCCTTGGCAGCAGCAAGATGATGGCTTACCGGGCAAATACCGCATAACCTCTGCACCAATACCGGGGCTTCCCAGTAGGGCCTTCCCTGGATAAATCTTTCAAATCCCCTGAATTCAACAATATGCAATCTGGTCTGGACGACCTGATTCTCATCGTCCAGATGTATGGTAACTTTACCGTGTCCTTCAACACGAGTTACTGGTTCAATGGTTAATTTCTGTCCCATGATAATCTGTTTTAGTCGTATTTAAATGCTTCATAAGGAACTTTTAATTCCTTACCTGTAATAAGTGAAACCAGTGCCTCGTATATCATATCGGCGCGAGGCGGGCAACCCGGAAGGTGGAAATCAATTTTTACCACCTCATGGCAAGGGTATACCTTATCTAATATCAAAGGTAATTCCTCATCATTCGGTATGATCTGTTCTTCATTATTCTCCACACTCGGTCCATCAAGATAGGCTTCTTCCAGGCATTCCCGTAAAGGAATATTATTTCTCAATGCGGGTAATCCACCCATTATGGCACATTCCCCTACAGATACCAGAATTTTACAATTCTCCCTGAAATCCTTAAGAACATGTATGTTTTCACTGTTACAAACACCTCCTTCTATCAAACCGACATCACACTTCTTGGTGAATTTTTTGATGTCATTGATGGGTGATTTATTGAATTCAACAAGTTCAGCCAGTTCAAGAATTCTCTCGTCAATATCCAGTAAAGACATGTGGCATCCAAAACACCCGGCCAGCGAAGTCGTCGCTATTATAGGTTTGCTCATATATCCCTGATTTAAATTTTAGTTGCTTTAATTTCTTCTATATCTGATCCTATGGGATCTTTGTCATATTTTCTCTCTCCAATAGGTACATTGAAACCAATTTCCTTTTTTATAATGGCACCAACCGGACATATGTCCATAGCTTCCTGGGCCATTTCATCAGTCATATCGGCGGATAACTTAGTATCGATATTTATAATCACCTTATGTCCTCTTCGTTTGAAGGCAAAAATACTTCTTCCATCCGTATCCTTTATTCCACGTATACACCGCTTGCATAGGATACAGCGATTATGGTCTTTCAACAATTTGCCATTTGTTGCTTCAATGTCCCTGTCCGGGAATTGGTAAGGAAATCGGGGTGCCGGAATGTTGTACTTATAACCAATCGCCTGCAGATCACAATTGCCACTTTTTTCACAATAAGGGCAATAATGATTTCCTTCGACAAGCAGTAATTCTATGATCGATTTTCGAATATCGATTATATCCTCAGTATTGTTTTCAATTTCCATGCCTTCGGCAACGGGTGTGGTGCAGGCAGTCAAAAATTTACCATTTACCTTGACATTACAAACTCGGCATGATCCTCTGGGTTTTAGTCCCGGAAGATTACATAAAGTTGGAATATATATTTTATTTGCAGTAGCTGCATCCAGTATGGTCTGACCTTTTTCCGCCATACATATCACTCCATCAATTGTAAAGTTTAAAACTTTCGACATTATAATTCCAGTTTAAAATTTAAAACGATTTTCTACCTGTTATTTCAAATGATTCCTTTAAAGCTGAATGAATATCAAAACCTTCATCGAAGGATTTATTCTTTTGGATTCTGGCCTCATACAGCTCGGGGAAATTCCTCAGTGTTGTAAGAATTGGGTTCAAGGCAGTTTGCCCTAAGCCACAACGATTCCCTTTCATAATATGACGCCATGCATACATATCATCGAGGTCTTTCTGTACCCCCCTTCCATTCAGTATCTTTTTTAGTTTATCCCTGTAAATAACACTTAATGATCTGCAAGGTGTGCATGATCCGCATGATTCTTCAACAAAAAAGTCCATAAAATTGAGGACGATGTCCTTAAGCAGATCCCTTTGCTTACCAATGATAATTAAGGATCCTCCTGTGGCCAGATCCTCATATCCCAGGATTCTGTTAAAATCATAGGGGGCAATACAGCGTCCGGATGGTCCCCCGACTTGTACCGCCTGGACTTCTCCCATCGTACCTACCAGGTCAAGGATATCATTTACGCTGAAACCCCATTCTACTTCATATACACCAGCATGCAGGCAATCGCCGGATACGCTCAATACCTTCGTTCCTGTTGACTCCCGTGTTCCAAAAGAACGATACCACTCACCTCCATTATTGATGATCTGGGTTACTGCTGAAAGTGTTTCCACATTATTAACTATGGTAGGTTTATTCAAATACCCTTTTTCAACCGGGAACGGCGGTCTGTCACGAGGCTCACCTCGTTTTCCTTCTGCTGATTCTATAAGTGCGGATTCTTCCCCGCAAACATATGCTCCGGCTCCAAATTGAATTCGCACGTCAAAATTGAATCCTTTTTTCTTGCATATGTCCTTGCCTAAAAAGTTAGCCTCCCTGGCTTCCCTGAGCACATTCTCTAGATATTCTTCCAGGTATTTGTATTCATATCTCAGATATATTATCCCCTCTTCAGCTCCAACAGCATAACCAGCTATGGCCATACCTTCCAGTAAACGCTTGGGTCTTTCTGTTAAAAGAACACGGTCCTTAAAGGTGCCAGGTTCGCCCTCATCAGCATTGCAGAAAATATATTTCCTGTCGCCCGGAGCTTTCCTGCAAAACTCCCACTTCAGACCTGTCGGGAATCCAGCTCCCCCTCTTCCACGGATATTCGATAATTTGACCTCATCAATTACCTCATCTGGTGATAGTTTAATTATCTTTTTCAAAGCACTTCCGTAATCGGCTTTTGGTGAGAGAATTGGTCCGATCTTCCTGATATTGTTGCTTACAACGGATTTAATCAGCTGGTTGCTGTTTGCGCCATCACCATAACTTGCAACATACATTTCCTCAACATTCTTGCCCTCTTTAATATCACGAATTATCTCACGTGCCCTGAATTTTGTGAGACGAGTAAAGACCATACCATTTATTATGGCGGCGGGCTCCTGGTCATTCATCCCAATACATGAGGTATAAAACATACCAATCAGTCCATCTTTTGACACCTCCCCGAACTTACTTCCTGCTTCTTCTTCAAAAACCCTTGCTACCTCAGCACAACCCATCATATTGGCCACCGCGCTATTATTCAGGTATATATTATACTTGCCTAAGGGGGTCATTGAAAAGAAATGATAAAACGAAATGGTCTGCTCAACATCGACTTGTGAAAGGTTCAGGTCTTCTGATATGACATCAATAGCCTCCTGGGATATAAATCCCAAAGAATCCTGAATATCAATCAGGATATCCATTAACCGGGTTTGATCCTTATTATACTTGGCGATTATGGACTTGACATCCTTCTTCATATAAATAATTTTAAGTTAAAAAAATCCTTTACAGATATCATTTTTTAGTTATAGTGAATATCAGGTTCTCTATCTCATTGCCAATATTCACATTATTGATTGCTACTTTGAGACTTTTTAAATTCATGGAAGTAAAATTCAATACACCTTTTATACCGCCTGACTCCATCATATCAAGACATCCCATGGCGGCATTCTCCGGTACGGTCAGAATGGCGAGTTTAATATTATTCTTCTTAATATAATCCGTCATTTCTTTGATATGGAAAATCGGGATGTCCGTCTGCCCGTCAATCTTTTCAGGATCAGTATCAAATCCGGCGGCAACGATAATCCCCTCTTTCCTGAACCTGGGAAACTGCATAAGGGCCTGACCGATTCTTCCTGTTCCTACAATTATGATCTTATGCTTTTTATCAATTCCAAGGACCTCATTGATCTTGACAAGTACTGATTCAATCGTATATCCACCCTTTTGGGCCCCGCGAATACCAAATTCCCGAAAATCTTTCCGGACCAGGGAAGGTGAAATATCTAGTGTGTCAGCCAGGTTGTCAGAAAAAACCTTAACAAATCCAATGGATTTAAGCCTGTTCAGTAAATTCTTATAATTTAATAGCCGGTATACTTTGTCGTCAGCGCCCATTTCTTCTTAAATTATTATGTTACTAAAATAACATATTTTTAAATTATATGCGCAGTTTAATTGCATTTTTTATCCTATAATGTAAATATATTTGCTGGTTTTTTGCGACAAAAAATATAAGCCTGGTTAGTACACAGGATTAAGCGAAGTCTAAATTTGGTATTCTTTCTTTGGATGCAGGACTATATATTCCACGGAAACCAGCGATTATCTGAAATAAAACACTATATTTTTTACAAATGCCTTTTGAGAAATTATGCCGAATTTGGCATGGGTTGAAAGTTATATTGAAATAAATTGCACCCATACATTTGTTTATGATATTATTTTTAATAAATTATTGAGCAATTTTCTAAATAAAACCTTCAATTATGCGAAAGATCACTGCCCAATTACTGTACGTTCTGTCCATTTTATTTCTCTTTTCAATACCCATAAATGTATCTGCTCAATCAGAAGGGGGATCAGCACAATCCTATTCGGAACCTTTCGATATGAATAATCCCTTCGAAATGGACCTCATCTTTGATGTCAAGGGTTTTATAAAAGCAAAAGACACGGAGGAGTATTTGGATGCAAAAATAGCATACAAGAATTTTGATGGTGATTCTGTTCATAGAAATGTCAAGATAAGGGCCAGGGGTAATGTCAGAAAAAGAATATGTTACTTGCCACCGATACGAATTCATTTTGATGATGACGATTACCAGGTGGATCTTTTTGACTCCTTTGGGAAAGTCAAGCTAGTGTCTACCTGTAAGGTAGCCGCCAATCAGGAACAATTTTTAATAAAGGAGTATTTATCTTATAAGATCTATGAAACAGTAACAGATATAAGTTTCAAGACGTACTATATGAGAATTAACTTCATCGATAGCCAGGGGAAAAAGAAACCATATACCAGTTATTCTTTTATTCTTGAGGACATCGACGACCTTGCTGAAAGGAATAATGCAATAGAAGTGGAGAACATGGGGCTTTTGGAATCACAGCTCGATAAAGAGATAATGGACCTGTTTTCAAT
>CBDUCT010000168.1:0-7926 GCA_965365715.1 uncultured Cyclobacteriaceae bacterium
CTTATCTTGAGGATGCGCCCTGGCCAGCAACCAAAGATGAATTGATCGATTACTCCATACGATCAGGCGCACCTCTTGAAGTAGTTGAAAATCTTCAGGAACTTGAAGATGACGGGCAACCCTACGAAAATATTGAAGAGATCTGGCCTGATTATCCTACAAAAGAAGATTTCTTCTTTAATGAAGATGAATATTAATTCTGTGCCTGATTTTTTAAAAATGCCTCAGCTATAATCAGATCTTCTGGTGTTGTAATCTTGATGTTTTTATAGCTTCCTTCGAACAGGGAAATTTTATGACCTGATTTTTCCAGAACACTAGCATCATCAGTAAATTGAGAATCTTCCGGGATCTGGTATGCGCCCTTGATCAGACTCACCTGAAAGGTTTGAGGAGTTTGTATGATCCTGTATTTTGATCGGTCTGCCATTTTCGTCTGGTCTTTATCTGTAACACGAATTGATTCTTTCAGTCTTACCGCCGCAATGGCGCTTCCGTGTAAAGCAGCGATCTCATAAGAGGCAGCTATGATCTCTTTATTCACTAAAGGACGAACACCATCGTGTATAGCGACAATGCCATCTGAATCAATCCTGGCAAGGCCATTTCTTACCGATTGAAATCTGGTTTCTCCCCCAGGTGCAATCCTAACCGGGAGATTGAATTCGTATTTTTCACATAGTTCTTCCCATAATTCGATATCCTTGGGCGGTAAAACAACAATTATATCGAGGGCCTGGCTATAGTTATGAAATGCGTTGATGGTGTGCATGAGGACAGGCAAACCATTAATTGGCAGGTATTGTTTGGGGACCTCAGTGTTCATCCGTGAACCAGAACCTCCGGCCACGATCACTGAAAATTGTTTCATTGTCATGTATTTGCTGTGAAATGCAAATATTTATTCCAGGGAGACACTATATGATTAACATCGTATCCCCATAAGTCAGGAACCTGTATTTTTCTTTAATAGCTTCCTGATAAGCTTTCATGATCAGGTCATAACCACCAAAGGCACAGGCCATCATCAGCAGTGTGGATTCAGGCATATGGAAGTTAGTTAACAAAGCATTACAGATTTTGAATTCGTAGGGTGGAAATATAAATTTATCCGTCCATCCCGAATTAGCCTTCAACCTGCCGTTAGCCGATACCGAAGATTCCAGGGTCCTCATAGAAGTAGTTCCTATTGAACATATTCTCCTCTTTTCATCAAGTGCCCTGTTTACCCGTTCCGCTGCTTCTTCATTAACAGAATAGTTCTCAGAATCCATCTTGTGCTTGGTGAGGTCTTCAACATCCACAGCCCTGAAACTACCCAATCCACTATGCAAGGTAATGGGCGACACGTCCACACCTTTTATTTCAAGCCTTTTCATCACCTGCTTGGTAAAATGTAATCCGGCGGTTGGAGCCGCTACAGCACCAACATGCTTGGCATAGATAGTCTGATACCTTTCCCTGTCCTCTGCTTCAACATCCCGTTCAATGTACTTTGGCAGGGGGGTTTGACCAAGCGAATCGATAAGCTTGTAAAATTCCTCATGTTCACCATCATAAAGAAAACGTATGGTCCTTCCCCTGGAAGTGGTGTTGTCAATTACTTCAGCGATAAGGTCGCCTTCGCCAAAGTATAATTTATTGCCAACCCGGATTTTCCTGGCAGGGTCTACGAGTACATCCCAAAGGTGCATTTCCTTATTAAGCTCACGCAGAAGAAAAACTTCTATTTTGGCACCTGTTTTTTCCTTATTGCCATATAACCTTGCCGGAAAAACTTTAGTATCATTGACGACCATCACATCTTTGTCGTCAAAATATTCCACTATGTCTTTGAAGATTTTATGTTCGAAGGTCCCTTCTTCCCGGTTGATGACCATCATACGGGATTCATCCCTGTTTTCTGCCGGATATAATGATATAAGACCAGAGGGCAAATCATACTTGAATTCTGATAATTTCATGTTTATTATTACAGCGAGAAATTATATTTTATCCATATATTTTATGGGTTTGCAAAAGTATATAATTTGAGTGAATAAGTTATTGTCGAATTTAACAATTGTTGATATAATTATATAAATATTAACTGAAGCATGCTGTTTGTTAGATTATTATTTGAGAGTTTCAGGTTTGCCGTCAATGAATTGCGCGTCAATCTTATGAGGACTATCCTCTCATTGCTAGGTGTCACTATTGGAATATTTGCCATTATTGGAGTACTTACCGTGGTGGACTCCCTGGAAAGTAGTCTAAAGGCCAGCCTCGCATTCATAGGGGACAAAGTGATCCGTGTGGAAAAATTTCCATGGATATTTACTAATAATTATGCATGGTGGGAATATTATAAAAGGCCTCAGGCCAGTTTTGAGGAATACGAGTTTCTACAGGAAAACCTGACTTTAGATAACGGAATCTGCTTATTTGCAGTCCGGGGGAATGTAGTTATTAAGCATGAGAACAACAGCATAGGAGGTACGGCGCTATTTGGCGTGACCTATGGGTATAGCGATGTTTATGAAACACCTATTGAAAAGGGAAGGTATTTTTCTCCCTCTGAAGTAAATTTCGGGAATAATGTCGCTATTCTGGGAGCAGAAATTGCTTCAGGTGTATTTGGCGATAAAAATCCCGTCGGCAAACAGATCAGTATAAAAGGATTGAAATTTACGGTGATCGGCGTAATGAAACGACAGGGTGAGAACCTGATCGATGCACCAAGTAATGATGACTTTTGCATAATCCCTTATACTGGCTTTAAAAAATTGTATTATAGCGGGCGAAGATGGGGAATTGAATCTGTTATATCTGTCAAAGGAAGGGATGATGATGTGGGCCTCGTAAAGCTGGAAAACGAGATCAGGGGGTATATGCGAAGCCGGCGTGGACTCAGGCCAATACAGGAAGATAATTTTGCCCTTAACCGTCCGGAAGCATTTGCAAATATCATTAGTGCAACATTTGATGTGATAGGGATTGCCGGATGGGTGATCGGTAGCTTTTCAATCCTGGTTGGAGGATTTGGAATAGCCAACATTATGTTTGTTTCTGTTAAAGAAAGGACCCATATCATAGGTATTCAAAAGTCGCTCGGAGCCAAAAACTATTTCATCCTGTTTCAATTCCTTTTCGAAGCCATATTCTTAAGTTTACTCGGTGGTGGTATCGGATTACTTCTGGTCTACCTGATCACAATCCTGGTTCCAACAGGCTCACTGGAACTGGTCTTGAGTATCAAAAATATTATCCTTGGACTGGGCGTGTCCAGTATTATAGGTATGGTGTCAGGAATCGTTCCGGCAGCTTTGGCAGCCCGTCTTGATCCTGTTATCGCAATACGAACCAATTAAATTTTTCACTTCAGTTTATATTCCATACATTGATTTCAGAGATCCTGTAACATGGATTCTTTTCGGACTTTTAGGTCTGCAATGAGCCTTATTTCTTCCCTGGCAGCTAAAAAGGATACGGATCCCACGGGCGAATATTCTTGTGATCCTTACTTAAAATAGTATGAGCCTGCCCCCCCTCATATAAGGCTTTGCATATGATATCTCCTGCTTAATATTTGGAATTTTATACATTGTTACAGGTTGAGCAGGTATTACTAAAGAAGAAAATAAAAATGGTCCCGCACTGGCAGGACCATACAAAATTCATTTGACAGGTAAATCCTTTATCAGAAAAGATCAGTTCTCTTCTTCAGGTTCACCGTCAAGTTTTGCTTTGATCTTCAATTCCAGTTCATCAAGGAGTTCCGGATTATCCAAAAGCAGGGTTTTTACAGAATCCCTTCCCTGACCCAGTTTGTTGTCCATATAGGAAAACCAGGACCCGGATTTCTGAATCACATTAAGTTCAACACCAAGGTCGATGATCTCCCCGACTTTTGAGATCCCTTCTCCATACATGATGTCAAATTCAACGACCTTGAAGGGTGGAGCTACTTTGTTCTTGACCACCTTGACCCGGGTTCGGTTACCCAGGATATTGTCTGCACTTTCCTTGATCTGTCCGATCCTGCGTATATCAAGCCGGACTGAGGAGTAGAACTTCAAGGCATTGCCACCTGTGGTAGTTTCTGGATTTCCAAACATCACACCGATCTTCTCTCTCAATTGATTAATGAAAATACAGGAACATTTGGTCTTGCTGATAGTTCCTGTAAGTTTCCTCAGAGCCTGGGACATTAAGCGGGCCTGAAGTCCCATCTTGCTGTCACCCATCTCACCCTCAAGTTCTCCCCTGGGTACCAGGGCAGCCACTGAGTCGATAACGATGATATCTATGGCTCCGGAACGAATAAGATGTTCCGTTATTTCAAGCGCCTGTTCTCCGTTATCCGGTTGAGAAATCAACAGGTTTTCGGTATCTATACCTAGTTTTTCAGCATAGAGCTTGTCAAAGGCATGTTCAGCGTCGATGAAAGCGGCAATACCGCCTTTTTTTTGTGCCTCTGCAATGCAATGCATAGCCAGAGTTGTTTTCCCTGAGGATTCTGGACCATATATCTCAGTAATTCGGCCGCGGGGTATCCCCCCGATACCAAGAGCGATGTCCAAACCCAGGGAGCCGGTTGAAATTGCAGGGACATCCATTACCTGGTCATCGCTGAGCTTCATGATTGTCCCCTTTCCATAAGTTTTATCGAGCTTGTCGATAGTGAGTTGAAGGGCTTTTAATTTTTGTTCTTGATCACTCATAATATTAATTGTAGTAAAATGGTTGAAGATGTGAAAGTACAATTTATGATCACAATTAGCAACAATTAAATTGTACAAACAAAGCAAAAGATTTTAAATTTTAATAGAAGAGTTTATATTGCCTGATATATGAAAATGAAGAAGTCTTTTGTGCTTATTTATGCCTTTTGTCAATGTGCATTTTTATATACATTCGGGCAATTAGACAACGAGATTTTCTCTGATAAATACCCTGTCCAGGAGTCTGATTCCGGAGCTATTAAGTTTGGATTCGATGTCTCCGGATATTTCTGGAATAATGAATATGCTACTGATATAGCGGCAGGTTATACTTTATTCGGTTACCAATTTAAACCTTATTTCAGCTACTACCCATCTGACAAAATCCGCCTCGATCTTGGGGGATTTTTCATGAAGGACTTCGGGGATAGTTCCTTTACCGATATTCGTCCAATACTAACCATTAAATATAAAAGAAAGAATTTTGCTTTTTTGTTCGGAACAATCGAGGGCGCGGCATCTCATAGACTGATAGAACCCCTTTACTATCTCCAAAGGGTTGTTAACCGCAGGATAGAAGATGGGATTCAGTTCAAATGGATCAGTGACAGGCTATTTCTGGATATCTGGCTTGATTGGGTGAACATGATAAGTTTCGGAGATCCTCAACAGGAAGAATTTAATGTGGGACTATCTTTTAATTACCTTGTATATGATTCCAGAAATTTTAAACTTGAATTGCCGGTTCAGTTCCTGGCCAATCATCTTGGCGGTGAGATAGATACCAATCCCAATCCTTCTATTACGTACTTCAATGCTGCCCTGGGCTTTAGTCTGATATTTCCTATGCATGGAATAACATGGCTGGATGAGATCCGTACCGATAATTATTATGCAGATTATTTTACCGGGGAGGATCCGTTTGAATTCCCTTATGGACAGGGACAAGGTTTTTTTGCAAATGTATCAGGAAAATATAAAGGCTTTGAACTAATACTATCTTATTGGAATGGACACAGATTCATAGCCCCGCAGGGGACCCCCATATATCAATCTGTTGCATGGGATTATTCAAGCAGTGGGTATACTGAAGAAGACAGGGAATTATTATTCCTTAGGGTCATGTATGAACAGAAGTTCAAAGGCGGATTATCACTTGCTTTTCGTTTTGAACCAGTTTATGATTTCGGCAATAGTAATCTTGACCACATGGAGGTGCTTTTTCTGAGATATAATACTGATTTTCTACTCAATAAAAGAAAACAAAAGTGAGCCGGGTTAAGATCTTGTTGTATACCATCTCCCTGCTTGTGATTTCTTTTCTTGTTATTAGACATGAACTGGTATATTATGGCTACGTTCAGGCCAAAGGTCAACTTAAAATAATAATCAATGCAAAACCGGTACAGGAAATGATGGAAGATCCCCTTTTCCCGGATTCACTAAAAACAAAGTTGAAATTAATTGAGGATGTAAAAAGGTTTGCGATTGAAGAATTAGGCCTTAGAGGAGAAAAAAACTACACAACCTATTATGATCAGCAGGGAAAAGATCTGATGTGGGTGGTATCAGCATGCAAACCCTTTGAGTTGGAAGCCTACAACTGGGGATTCCCGGTCCTGGGCAGCTTTTCCTACAAAGGTTTTTTCAGATATGATATGGCTGAAAAAGAAAGGGATAAACTTCGCAAAAAAGGATACGATGCAAATATCCGCACAGCTGGAGGCTGGTCAACCCTTGGCATTTTGAAAGACCCTGTTCTTTCTAACATGCTGGACAGGAATGTCGGATCATTG
Source organism: uncultured Cyclobacteriaceae bacterium (assembly GCA_965365715.1). Taxonomy (GTDB): domain Bacteria; phylum Bacteroidota; class Bacteroidia; order Cytophagales; family Cyclobacteriaceae; genus JAGTVG01. Next base: position 6,500 of record CBDUCT010000168.1, read on the forward strand.
GCTGACCTGATAATTCACGAGTTAACACATGGCACCATATTTCTTAAGGATAGTCTGGAATTCAACGAAAACCTGGCAACTTTCATAGGGAATGAAGGGGCCAGGCTCTTTTTATCAGACAAATACGGTTATTCATCTTCTGAACTTGAATCTTTTAATCTCAGAATCAATGACCGGAAAATTTTCACAGCTTATGTATTGGAAGGGGCTGACAGGCTGGATAGTCTGTATAATGTATTTCCTTCAGACATGCCTCATGAATCTAAACTGGAATTGAAGCATAAAACCATTGAAGAATTTATAGCGGGATCAAGGAATCTGCCAATGCATAATAATGTATACAAGGATTTCTTTAATGATTTTACCCCGGATAATACATTTTTTATGTCATATCTTCGATACAGGGGAGGACAACTTGGTTTTGAGGAGACTTTATGGAATGAATATAATGGTAACCTGGCAGCGTATATCGGGGATCTGAAAATCCAATTTGGGCGATGAATATTAAAAAATTTTCAATTCCTACATTAAGTTTTTATTAAATTTTAATTGTTTATTTTGAAAGATTGCATTTCTGTATAAATTTAGCCTTTCAACAATAATTCAATATTATGAGCTCCAAAGGAGGGTATAAGGTATTGGTAGTAGATGACGAGGAAGATATCCTCGAGTTACTCAAATACAACCTTCAAAAAGAGGGATTTGATGTCAAAACAGCATCTAATGGCATGAAGGCTGTGGATATCGCGAAATCATATATTCCCGACCTGGTTGTGCTTGATATAATGATGCCCAATCAGGATGGTGTGGAGACTTGTCGTCAGCTCAGAGAAATACCAGACCTTCAGCATTCCTATATCCTTTTCCTTACAGCCCGTGCAGAAGAATATTCTGAGATCGCAGCCTTCGACGTGGGCGCAGATGACTATATCGTCAAGCCAATAAAACCAAGGGCCTTAATGAGCCGGATAACTGCCTTATTCAGAAGAAAAAGATCGGATAAAGTCCAGAAATCCACCATAAAAATCAAGGATCTGGTGATTGATAAATCAAGTTATACGGTTACCCAGAAAGATAAAAATATCACTCTGCCGAAAAAAGAGTTTGAATTGTTATTTTACCTTGCACAGAATCCTAATAAAGTACATACGAGGGATGAGTTGCTTCATAATATCTGGGGCTCGGATGTCTATGTATTGGCAAGAACTGTAGATGTTCACATTCGCAAGGTTCGTGAAAAGATCGGAGAGGGGTATATTTCAACCCTTAAGGGTGTAGGATATAAGTTTGAAACTACCTGATAATGTTCTCGAGCTCCAGGGCCGTAGCTTTACTTTTAGGTATATCGATATCCTTCGTTACCGTTGCTTTTCTGACCCTGTTTGAAGAGGTTCCTCTGTTAGCCCTGATCGTGGCTGGAATAATTT
>CBDUCT010000169.1:0-7847 GCA_965365715.1 uncultured Cyclobacteriaceae bacterium
CGCCATAAAATATTTCTCATAAAACTGGCGAATACCCTCAAGATGGTCAACCCAAATAGCGACGTGTTGAATATTTGTCATGATTATCTGAAATCTCTGCCTCCGTTGATATTAATCGTTTCACCATAAATAAAACCTGAAAGCGGACTAGCCAGGAATGCTATTAAATTAGCTATTTCCAGAGGATTGGCTGCTCTCTCCGCCAGAAGGTTCTTCTCCAGATAATTATCAGGCAGGAATCCAATGGTCTCCCTTCCCATGTCCGTTTTGGTAAGTCCCGGAGCGATACAATTCACCCGAACCTCAGGGGCCATCGCCTTTGCCAGGCTTCTTGTTAAATTAATCATTCCAGCTTTAGCAGCTGCATAGTGCATATGGTGGGGCGCTCCTGTGTGACCGGCAGCGCTGGATACCAAAATGATACTTCCATTCCTGTTGATATTATTCTTTAAGGAATTGATCACATAAAACGATCCATTCAGATTGATATTAATGATCTTATCCCATTCCTCATTACTCAACTCCTCAAAGGGAGTAATGATATTGAATCCGGCATTCACAATTAATATATCAATACTTGAAACAATACTTCGTATCTCTTCGGCTGCAATTCCTACATCATTTTCATTCGAAGTATCCATTTTAACCAGCCATACTTTTCTTTTCATTCTTCTGATCTCCATGGCCACTTTTTCTGCATCTTCAAACCGGTTGTGGTAACCTAAAAATATATCACAACCCTCTTTAGCCAGCAATATTGCTGTGGCGGCTCCGATTCCCCGGGAGGCTCCTGTAATAAATACGATCTTATTCTTAAGTTTTAAATCCATTCTGACAAACTCAATTGAATTTAAAAAAAAAGGATGAGTACTAAAAATTATCAGTTTATTTTCACCAAGGGATAGCCGGCGTTTTCGTTTTTCAAAAAGTCCGAAACCCTTTATAACCTGTACCTGCTTTTATTCGTCATTAATATTGATAGATCTATGAAAGAGATATTTAATATTATTTTTCAGCTAATTAAAAAAATTTTTGTCTATCTGGGCATATCAATTTCTGTTATCTTCATTTTGTATACCCTGTATGCACTGCCTGCCATGATAAGTCTGCCCGTGGGTATTCGCCCCGGTCTGGAGGAACTAACAATTCGGGAAGCTGTTAAAGTTTTAGAAAAAAAAGATCTTGAAGGATTAGACCTGATCGAGGAAGCCAGGGCGTTGGTAGGACAAAGAATGACATACTGCAGGCGCAATAGTTATGATTCCTATGAAAAAGCCTTTAGTAGAGGTTATGGGTTCTGTCAGCAGCAGGCTTTTGCCTTAGCGGCGATATTAAAAGATCTTGATTTTGAAGCTGTTCCGGTGCAATCAATGCGGACTCTGTTTCCCGAGGGTGATATTGGGGGTCATTCCTGGGTTAAGGTAAAGATCAACGGAGATTATCTCTTCTTAGATCCCATTTTTTACAATCCTGAAAAGCACGAAATAACCTTTACACCTCTTTCTGAGGTAACAGAATTCGGGGCTTTTTTCAGGATCCTGTCAGGATGGGGAAGTGCAACGATCAACGCACACCGTTACTATACATCCGGTAGTGATTAATACCCATTCAGACATTATTAATCATTTAATAATGTCCCAGAATTTCCGTATTATCTAATTATTGGCTAAATTTCTGCCTGTCAAACAATGCTTTTTTTGTTTAATGAGTGACAATACATCTGAAACACCTATAAGTACCAAGTTAACTCTATTAAAGAGAATCCAGTTGTTTTCGGATCTCCATAAACCTGCATTGAAGAAGATTGCAGATCTGCTGGAGGATATGGAATACCAGAAAGGGCACTATGTTTTCAAGAAAGGGGATGAGGGAGATGCTGTTTTTATCATTACTCAAGGATCCGTCAGTGTTAAGGATGAAGACCTTGTATTATCCACCTTAAAAGAAGGTGATGTATTTGGTGAATATGCCTTGATAGATAACAAAGCAAGGTCGGCCTCTATTTTCGCTGAAGAAACACTCCGGATACTTCGGCTGGACAGAACCAGCGCCGCCAGGTTACTTACAGAAAATAAGGAAATACAGCACGGACTTCTGCATCTTTTTGTTAACCGCTTAAGAGAGCATGATGTTCTTGAGAAGCAACTTGCTGATCAGACCAAACAGATCATCCGTCAGAAGGAATCTCTAGAGGAACTCAACGAAGAGAAAAACCATTTGATGGGGATCATTGCCCATGACCTGAGAAATCCACTTTCCAGTACATTATCCCTCGCCGAGCTAATGAAATCAGAAAGCGAGAATTTTGATGAAGACCAGATGATCTGTATCAATGGCATCATAAAGTCCCTGAATCGTATGGTTAATATGGTTGACCGTATCCTTGACGTAAAAGCACTTGAAGCAAAACAGGATCAATTAAACCTGGAAAAAGTAGAATTATCAGAACTAATTAAAAACACGTACGAAAGCTATAAATCTAAAATAGAGGATAAGAATTTAAAAGTCCATTTTAATCTCAATACCATTTTTGCCAGGGTCGACAGGCAGTATCTCTTACAGGTGCTGGAGAACCTGCTCTCTAATGCCATAAAATTTTCCCCACCTGGAAAATCCATATTCATGAATTTATGGATCCACGACGGTAAAGCACATATAGGTATAAAAGATGAAGGACCAGGTATTTCCCCGGATGATCATAAGAAACTTTTCCACAAATTTCAACAATTAAGTGCAAAGCCAACCGGAGGTGAAAGTTCAACGGGCCTGGGTTTATCCATTGTTAAGAAATATACAGAATTAATGAAAGGTAATGTATGGTGTGAAAGTGAACCTGGCAAAGGTGCAAAATTTGTTGTGACTTTTAAAAAGGCCTGATGCTTATAAAAAGAACAGAAACTAAATATCGGAATTTACCTGGCTATCCATAGAGTATAAAACATTTTTTAAAACAAATTATTCCTCATGTCCGAAAATTCAATCGGTCCCAACAGAAGGGAATTTTTGAAAATCGCTGGTATGACAGCTGCTTATACAGGATGCAGCAGTTTTCTCTTTCACAGGTGTAACCATGGGACAGGCATCGAATCTGATCGTACCCTCTTTGAGATTTTTGAGAATCCTGACGCTGATGCCATGCCGTTCTTCCGCTGGTGGTGGAATGGAAATAATGTTTCAAAGGAGGAGATCTCTCGTGAGCTTAAAATAATTAAGGAAGCAGGAGCCGGTGGAGTTGAAATAAACCCGATTGCCATGCCGGAGGAAGTTGAAGATCCTGGAAATGGACTGGTATGGCTCAGCAATGAATGGTGTGAAGCGCTGGCACATGCGGTGGAAGAAGCCCGCAAACTGGGTCTTGTGACTGATCTCATCGTCGGTACAGGTTGGCCTTTTGGAGGTGAATTCATCCAACCCGAAGAAACATTACAGGGTTTAACCTTCGAATCCATAAATTTTAAAGGACCGGGGAAAAAGTCAGTAGAGATCAGATTGCCTGAAGATGAACATGAAAAGATCTTGAAGATAATCCTGGTTCCTGAGATTCTGAATGATCTAAATGATCCATTGGACCTGACGGATAACATGAGTCAAAAAGGAATCCTTGCCTTTGAAATTAATGAAGGTGTGTATAAACTAATGATCGTAAGATGGAGAAATAAGTTTAGAACGGTTATGCTTGGTTCCCCCGGGGGCTCAGGTGCTGTTCTGGATCATTTTAACCGGCAGGCGGTAAGGAAATATCTTAACAACATGTCAGAAAAGTTGTTGCCTTATTTCGAAAACAACCTGGGGAACGGGATCAGGTCACTTTTTTGCGACAGTATTGAATTGGAAGGTGCCAACTGGACAGACGATATGATCGTGTCTTTTATGAACCGAAGGGGTTATGATGTAGAACCTTTTTTACCATTCATTCATCTCAATCCCGAAAATACAAGTGCGCAACTCCGGGATATGCTTCGAAGGATCCGGTATGACTTCAGCCTGACCCTGGCTGAATTCCTGATGGAGAGATTTATCAAGATTTATCATGCATGGTGTAAAGAAAACAATGTGCTGAGCCGGTACCAGGCATACGGCCATCCCTGGCTGTATACCGATATGATTGATGGATTCATGGTCCCGGATATACCTGAAGGAGATCAGTGGTTGTATAATAAAGGGTGGTCACTGGCTGAAATCGATGAGATCAGGTATGGGATCTGGAATAAATATGCTTCCAGTGGCGGAAATCTTGCAGGTAGAAAAATAATCAGCAGTGAAGCCATGACCAATCTTCGTGGTGTTTTCAGGTCCTCTCTGGAATATATCAAGCAGGCCACCGATTTGAATTTCGTTGCCGGTATAAATCATCTTGTTTTGCATGGTTATAATTATTTTCCTGAAGAAACAGAATTCCCGGGATGGATACGATTCGGGACCTACTTCAATGAACGCAATACCTGGTGGAAATTCTTCCCGCTCTGGGCTGAATATGCAAGCCGCCTGAGCGCTGTTTTTCAGCATTCAAAGGCCGTTTCGAATGTTGCTATTTTAGGGCCTACCGCAGATGTATGGAGTGATTCCGGTTTGGACAGGAATCCCTTCAACATGACACCCTGGTACCTGCACTCCATCTGGCAGGCGCTGAATCACAATGGGATCTGTTCGGATTATGTAAACAGCAGTATCATCAATAAGTCCACGATGGTAAATGGAAAAATGATATTCGGCGAAATGTCCTACTCTACCCTGTTGATCTGCCAGGTTAAAACCATTGATCCCATTACCTTGAAAAAGGTCCTTGAATGTAGAGATAATGGTTTGAACGTTGTCATGATTGGTGAAAAGCCATCATTGTCCCCAGGGTATAAAGATCACCGGGAAAGGGATAAAGAGGTACAGCAATTGAGTGAAAGCCTTCTTCAGTCCGGGGCAAATTTTATAGAAGATCCAGACCAGGAAAAGATCGATCCTCATCAGGGATTAACAGATTGGACAAAGGACATGATGGTTCGATTTAATATCGAAAAAAACATATCAGTTCAACCCAATGATGCGGCACTGTTTTTTAATCACCGTATGTTCAAGGATATAAATCTGTTATTCGTGGTAAACACTGACCGCGAAAAGAATATAAATACTGTTCTGAATGTAAATGTTCAGAATAAAAAGATCTGGCGCTGGTACCCGGATTCCCTGCAGAGGGAAATTGTTTCTGAAAACTCTGATCAGGATATTGAATTGAGGCTTTCTCCCCTTGAATCTGCACTGCTTGTAATCGATGAAGAGATCCCGGGCGATAATTCAGATAACCTTCAGAATGTGAAAAGCCATTATGTAGAACTTTTAGGTACCTGGGAAGTGGAGTGCAGGCATCACATTAAACATACTGAATTCAATATTGAAATACAGGATCTGGTTGATATGTCAGAATTTGAGGAATTAATGGATTTCAGTGGATGGATTTCCTATACCTTAAAGTTTGATCTCGATGAAACAGCCTATACCACAATTGATCCTGGCATAGTTTACGACATTGCTGAAGTTTCCATAAATGGCACAAATATTGGAACCCGGTGGTGGGGAAAACTACCCTTAACAATACCAAAGAATACATTAAAAAAGGATGACAATACTTTAGTCATAAGAGTTTACAACCGTTTATATAATTATTGTGCATCCCTGACGGAAAATCCTGTGGCAAAACGCTGGATTGACATGAACAGTTATAAATCAAAACTTCCTGCCGGATTACTGGGTCCTGTCAGGCTTTCCTGATCTTATTTGTTTTTATAGGATAAGACGAAATAGCCAAATATTGGAATAAATGTTATTCCAAGTGCAAAAAATATGAAATAATTACCCATTAAGATACTGGCATTTTCCGTTTGATCCCTTATGGCAGATGCAATGATCAGCATAAAGATAATTGTAGTTGCTAATTTCAGTGTTGTGATCAGTGTTCTGGCCAGGCGATATTGGATCTTGATATTATCCTTAGTAATCTGAACAGGATAATTATATAATTGAGGATATCTCTCTAAAACCGTTAAACCAATATACATCACCAAACAAATTCCATACAATAAAAGAACTGAAGATTTATCCCCCCAACCGTCAACTTCACCTTTTGCATTATAATGTGCAGGAATAGTTTCAGGTAATGAGGCATATTTGAATATGAAAAGGAATGTAATATAAAGCACGATCATAATGCTTAATACCTGGAAAATGATTTCAAACGTATTTAAAGGTATATCCCGTTTAATTTTCTTCACTTAAGTTATTTTTTATAAATTACAGATAATCCTTATAAAAACTGATACATTATCTTCAAATTCTAATCTAATGACAAAATCAAAAAAACCCAATTACAAGGCATTCATTCCTATAGGAATTACCTTTATAGGAGCAGGAATAGTATTTATAACCGCAGTAAATCCAACTATCGGTATTGGAATGGCAGGTGTGGGCATTGCATTCATCGCTATTGGAGTTAACTATCAAAGGAGGAATTGACACGATATAGTTAACAGAGTTTATGATCTCGCTGGCTTCAAGCCGGAAAACATTTTTTCAGGGACTTTCTTCTCATCAGATTTAAAGAACAGATTGGTGTAAAATCCATTCAAATTTTCCAAAGTGCTATCATAATTTGCTATTTTTATATCTTAGCCTTTAATATTTTTATTATGAATTCATTAATTATCAGGACTGTTGTTTTTCTTCTTTTTATCTCATCAACTTTCATCCAGGCACAAAATTATCCGAAAATGGATGAAGCCCTACGCATCCAGAAATTAGCTCCTCCGGGTGGCAAAGTCAAGGCGGTATTCGATACAGATACATATAATGAAATTGATGACCAGTTTGCCCTCGTCTATGCCATCCTTTCACCGGAAAGTATAGATCTGAAAGCCGTATATGCAGCACCTTTCAGTAACAGCCGGGCCGCAGAACCTGGGGAAGGCATGGAAAAGAGTTATGAGGAAATACTGCGGGTACTGGACAAAATGGATATGTCGCCGGATAATTTTGCATACAGGGGAAGCACTTCCTACATTGAAGATCCTGAAAAACCAGAAAGCAGTCCGGCAACAACAGACCTGATAGACCACGCAAGAAAATCAAGCCCGGACAATCCATTGTATGTAATTGCTGTTGGGGCAATTACTAATGTGGCAAATGCAATTTTACTTGAACCGTCTATTATCAATAATATTGTTGTGGTATGGCTGGGTGGCAATGGTCATAACTGGCCAAGTCAACGTGAATTCAATTACTTCCAGGATCTGCATGCCTCAAGAATCGTATTTGACAGCGGTGTGCCTTTTGTCCAGTTACCCTGCACGCCCGTTGTGACTCATCTGGCTACCACTGTGCCCGAAATGGAAGCATTTGTAGGTGGCCGTGGTGCAATAGGCGATTATCTCCTGGAGATATTCAAAGATTACCATGAAGACCACTATGCCTGGTCAAAGGTCCTGTGGGATATGTCGGCCATTGCATACGTTATTGATCCCCGATGGACACCTTCAGACCTAAAGCATAGTCCGATCGTCACCAATGAATATACCTATAGTTTCAGCGATTCAAGACATTTTATAAGGGTGGTGAATTTTGTAAGAAGGGATCCTATATTCAGGGATTTCTTTCAGAAACTTGAGGAATTTGGTAAAAAGTAAATGCCTGGTCCCTTAAACAGGATAGACTTAAATAAGGGAAATTATTACGGGTGTGGAAAATGGGATCTTTTCATCATTGGTCGCTTTTTAATTTACAGCTAAACAAAAAAATCACTCTTTATTTTCAGATGTATCCCCCGTCTTTTCTCCCAGGTATTCTATCATTTTCCTGTCAGTCTG
>CBDUCT010000170.1:0-7785 GCA_965365715.1 uncultured Cyclobacteriaceae bacterium
CCAAATACCCCAATCAGCGAATAAATCAGGTTCTTTCTCCGATATTTTTTATCTCTAACAGGTTTTTCCAGAAGCTCATCATCGGAACTAATGATCTGGTACACCTTTATGATCTCATCGACATTCTTATATGATCTTTCATCTATAAACCGCGAGCGGATATCTTTTTTGTTTCTTATATTCCGGTAGACGGAATCCGATACGTAGATATTCCCTTTTCTGGCATCAGCCTGAAGCCTGGAAGAGATGTTGACTCCATCACCAAAGACATCATTCGCCTCAAAAGTCACCTCACCATCGTGAATGCCCACTTTTAAAGGGATTTGTGCAGCCTTACAAGCTAATTGGATCTCTATAGCACATTTAACGGCATCAGAAGGCAGGTTGAAACTGAGCAGCATACCATCACCCATTTCTTTAATGAGTTTACCGCCATATTTTTTTGCCAGATCCTGGTGAATGGTCCTGTTCTTACGGAGAACATCAAATGCCCGGTCCTCGTCGGATCCCATCATGGCAGTATACCCAGCAATGTCCGTAAACATGATGGTGACATGTTTTCGAATAACTGAGGGTTGATCTGAATCTGCAGGCATGTTGAATTGTTTAAAAAGTATACCTTCTCCTCAACCTGAACAATAAATAAAAATACGAATTCTCACTGAGAATTTCTATATAAGGTATCAATATTGGAAATCTGCGAAATATTATTATTATGGAGTTCAAATAGTATAATAACCAACAACAACATGTATAAAAATCTTTATTAAAAGTTCGACTCTAACAATTTTGGATCATAGATCAGTATAATTTAATATCCAGGATTCTGGTGCAAAGTCTCCTCACTTATATCAATTTCATCCTGGGGAATCGGAAAGCGGATATGATGGTCTTCAAAGGCTGCGTTCTGCAAATAGGTGCGTTTAATACTTTCCTTCTCCACATAAGCGTTCAATGTGGATTTGGCAATGCCCCATTTTTTCAGATCCCAGAATCGATGCCCTTCCAGGGCCATTTCAAGCCTTCTCTCAAATTGGATTGCTTCTCTAGCTCCATCCTGCGTTTGGAATGGATCTGATGCGCCCCCAGTAGGATATCTGGAGATTACATAATTTGCAGCATGGTTCCCCTGATTATCTTTAACCCAATACTGGGGAAAGTCTGACATACGTCCCCGTATTATATTTACCAATTCCCTTGCCCGGTCCAGATTACCTTCCTCAACTTCACAATCGGCGGCCATTAATAACAAGTCTGCATAGCGGATTATGCTATAATTATTGGCAGTAAAATGGCCCCAGCCAGCATCATACAAGTCAGTATTTGACATATAATGTGAATGTTTCAATGCATGATATGGACCGGCATAGAAGTTGGGATCTCTTATCCAATCCTTTCCCGGATGAATTCCCCAGTCAAGATATGGCAATCCCCTTCTGGCTACTGTCCAGTCAAGGCGAGGATCAAGCGGCCTGGTATCCGGAGCGAATGGATCTTCGGAGGATAAACCTTCATCATTGATTACGTCGGTTTCATTAAAATCAAGACCAAATGTATTTAAAAAAGGCAAACCGGCAATTACACCTCCTTCTATACCATCCGTTGTCTTAAAAGCGTTAACAAGGTTTTGAGAAGGATGGAAAAAATCAAAACCAGGACTGTTGATAGTTAAAGCAACTGGAAAATTTAATTGCTCTCCCACATTCCCGTTGGCAGCATGTCCCGCATCATACACTGCTGCCTGGTATTGAAAAATAGATTCGGAATTATTATCGCCCTCAGCCCTGAAATTATCATGGAAATTATCTGGCAAAGAGAATATGCTACTATTAATGACCTCGTTAAACAATTCAAGTGCTGCTGCATGATCTCCTTGATACCATTTAATTTTTCCCATAATAGCTATAGCTGGATATTTATAAGCACAACCCTTATACCCATTTCTGGGCGCATCAGGTAGATTGTCTATGGCATTTTGAATATCTTCCTCTACTTTATCCCAGGGAATATAACCATCACCTTCTAAATCTTTCCAGGGTAAGTCTCCTGCGTTATTGGTAGTTCCTGATGGCCGGTTTTCGACGAATGGTGATTCCAGTGTTACGGATTCGTCAACAAATGGAATAAAATCCCACATTTTGATTGCTTCTAAGTGATAAAAACCTCTTAGAAACCTGGCTTCAGCCTTAAATTGAGAAGCAATTTCAGACTCTAGGGTATTTCTTTCAATAGCAAGATCGGCGACTCTAAGCACATCATTGCATCTTGAAATGGCATCGTATACTGCTTTCCACTTAGTCAAAAAATATGAATTACTTGGATCTATATTATATTGTTCTAATAATGAAATTTCTTCCTGGTCTGTATGATCGGAACCCTTATAGGCATCGTCGGCAAATACATCTCCATATATCCAGTTTGTAACAGAACCAGCCCATGGGGGCCAAAGTCCGGCAATTCCATCTAGTTCTCCATAAGCACCAATTAATAAACTTTCTACTCCTTTTTCATTGATGAGATTGTCCTGATATAAAACGCCCATTGGTTCTTTTTCAAGAAATTGTTCGCTACATGAAAAGATCAGGAATGTTGTACTCAAAACAGCTATTATTCTATATGAAATTTCTTTTTTCATTTCCATTTTTTAATATTAAAGAGTGATGATTAATCCAAGTAAAAATGATTTTGGGGTTGGATATTGCCCTCCATCATATCCAAGTGTAAAATCATTAACGAAATCATAATCTTCTGATGGCGTACGCGTAATCCCCGGATCCATGCCCAGGTAATTTGTCAGGGTGAATAAATTATTGGCCTGTAAATAAATCCGGAATCGTTGAAGAGACTTCCAGGAAGATACATTCAAGTCATAACCGAGGATCAATTGACTAAGCCTGACAAATGATCCATCTTCGATGTAAAAGGATATCTCAGGATAATATTCCATAGGGGCATTCTCAATTGTTTCGGCATTAACCTGTGGTAATTCAGCATAACGGTCAAGGACACCCGGCATTCCCCATGACTTCAGTATTCTTTTACTAAATTGATGATTTTCAATGTAAGTCTGGTAAAGCAAATCAGTATTTGCCTTTGTAGCATTAAATAGTTCATTGCCATATGACCCATACCAGAATAGATCCAGTGATAATCCTTTATATCTGAATTTCATAGGAACCCCAAAAGTAAAATCAGGATGAGGTGATCCCAGAATTTTCCTATCATCCAGTCGTGGAGTATTGAATTCAATAGAATCGTTTCCATTTACATCTTCAAACTTCCATCTACCCGGCGCAGCACCTTGCTGCCAGGCATGCCTGTCTACATCTTGTTGGGTTTGGAATATGCCGGTAATATTCATTCCAAAAAATGAGCTGATGGGTTGACCTTCCATGGTTACATTGGTACCCGGATTGTCAAAGATCCAGCCACCATAAAAGATCTTGTCTGGTTTGTATAGTTTTGTTACCTCATTTTTATAATGTGTGAAGTAGATCCCCATTTGCCAGGCAAAATCTTTGTCAGGGGCACTTTGATAATTTATCGAAAAATCAATTCCTGTATTTTTCATTTCACCAATGTTATCATAAGGCTCTGCTGCCTGGCCGATAAGTGCATTGGGCTCGACCTGCATTAACATATCCCTTGTGCCCCGGGTATACCAGTCTAATGTCAATGTAAAGTGATTGTCAAACAAAGAAAGATCGATACCTGCATTTATAATGGTATTTGTTTCCCATTTTGTATTCGGATTACCAAATATTGCAGATGCAAGACCAACTACAGTTTGATTTTGGGCTCCGGTTATCGAGTAGGAGTCTGTAAATATATTCGCCCCATAGGTACTTTGAATTCTATAATTTCCTATGTTCTGATTTCCCGTTTGACCCCAGCCAAATCTGAATTTAAGATCATTTATAAAACCTGCACTGCGCATAAAATTCTCCCCGGACAATCTCCATGCAGCACTGAAAGCTGGGAATACAGCGTATTTATTTCCTGATCCGAATCTTGAAGATCCGTCTCTGCGGACCGTTCCGCTCAGGATATATTTACCTCTGAAGTTATAATCGACTTTTGCGAATATTGAAAACATCGACCACTCACTGCTGTTCCCATCAGTGTATGGATTTTGTTCACCCACATCAAGCTGTCGATAAGATAGATCATCCGAGTAAAATTCTTCTTTTCGGCCGCTGAACCAGGTCGTTTTATCGTCTATGGCCTCTGTGCCTAGCAGAACCTCCAGATTATGCCTTTCAGTAAAAGTTCTAGAATAGATCAGTGTATTGTACCAGGTCCAGTTGAAGCTGTTATTACTTCTTTGAGATAAACTATTCCTGCTGGAGCCAGCATTCTCTGGTTCCGTTGGACTAAACCATTTATTTTCAAAGGTGACTTTAAGATTCGGGCTGAAGCTGGTTTTAAAAGTCAGGCCTTTGAGTATATCATATTCTAAAAAGAAAGACCCAAGTATTCGTAAATAGTCATTAAAATTATCTTTATCTCTTTCCATTCCAGCAATAGGATTGCTCGATCCTATCCGGGCAGGTTTATTCCCCGTATAATTACCTGCTATATCGTAAACAGGTTGAATCTCACAAATACCCATAAATCCACTTCCCCCTGCCTGATCATGGTGATAAGATAGACCTAAGTTTTCTCCAATACGAAGCCGGTTTTTTATATTGAATAATGTATTTACACGAAGTGTATATTTGTTATAACCACCATGTAAAAAGATGTCATCCTGATCAAAATAGCCAAAAGTAAGTGCAAACTGACCTTTCTCCGATCCGCTTGTCAGGGTAAGGTTGTAGTTCTGGATCAAGGCTGGTTGGAAAACCTGGCCAGCCCAGTTTGTGCCTTCCTTGTTTGCCCTGGTATAGGCCTTGTCGAGGGACTCAAAATCGTATCCGGATTCGTCCAGGGACCCCTGATGTTCAATAGAGTAACCAGCAGGGATAATATAATCAGGCAAGCCCCACTCAACGAAATTTCCCAGACTATCATATAAAGAATATTGTTCATGGTTGTCAAGTGGCAGGCCAGCGTTCTCATATGCCATTCTAACAACATCCGCCACTTCTGAAGGGGTACACATTTCCGGGTAGTTATTGACATATTGAACCCCCACAAAGCCCTCAAATGTTATATTCGTTTTATCATTTCCCTTCCCTTTTTTTGTGGTGAGAATAATAACCCCATTCGCTGCCCGCGCCCCATAGATAGACGCTGCAGAAGCATCCTTCAGGACTTGTACGGATTCGACATCATATGGATTCAACACTTCAACTGTGGCCTGATCGGCCGGGGCACCATCTACGATATATAATGGATCATTATCGTTAATGGTACTGTATCCCCTGATTCTGACAGTTACAGGGGCTCCCGGTTCCCCTGAGTTTGTTACAGTTACCCCAGCAGCACGGCCCTGAAGCTGCGCGGCTACATTGCTGGTAGGTACAGTTTTAGCAGATTCAACATCCACTACATCAATGGCTCCTGAAAAATTCTTAACTGCTTGAGTGGCGTATCCTGTTACGACAACTTCTTCCATTTGAGTTGCATCCGAATACATTATAACATCGATTACTGATCGGTTACCTACAACTTCAGATATCGTTTTATACCCGACAGAGGAAAATACAAGTGTTGTTTCTGCCTCAGTAACATATAGGGTATATTTACCATCCAGATCAGTAACATTTCCATATGTACTTCCCATTACCATAACATTGACGCCAGGTAAAGGCCCCTCAATTGAGGAGACGGTACCGGTAATGACTTTGTCCTGGGCTAATAATACATTGGAGAAAAAATATAATAGAATGAAAGCAAATGCTCTCATATCTTTAATTAAATGCATGTGAATATTATTTGGAGCGAGATTTCATTCCAAGCAGGGTATTGCCTGACAGACTTAATAAGTGTTCATATAATAGCATGAGAAGTGAATAAATAAATTCCCTCCCAGCATAAAAATTGCATTACCATCGCAATTTTGCGCACTAACAAGTTTAATTTAAGAAAAAAATGAAATCCTATAAAGGGAAATGTGATTTATTATAATAATCTCAACTTCATTTGGAAGCGGTCGTTATTCTTTTAGTATTTGCGTATGGGGGATACTGGAAAATCAGTATGAGGTATAAAGTTCAAAATTTTGAAATTGTTTGATTATATACATAGGTTATACTACAATAATCCACCCTTGCTTTTCCTTCTTAAATGCTCTATCTTACTATTACTTTCAGAAGAAACTTTATACCCTTAACGAACAGAGGCATGTTTTTTCGACTTTTTGGGTTATTTGTCTTCATTAATTGGCGAAAATTCCTGATAGTATTCTACTGTACAGCCCTCTTTATCAACAATATATTCGCACAAGACGCTGAAATTTCATTCAATTATAGGGAATATAATTCCACCAACGACTTTTATGGGACGAACATTGGAGCTTTCTATCAGGATAGTCTGGGATTTATGTGGTTTGGATGTGAATCAGGACTCTATCGTCATGATGGAATTAATATAGAAAAAGTTCTTGATTTTGAGGATTCCTTAGGGTATAACGGGCAAAGAAATCCAGCTATTCAGTGTATAATTAAGGGTGATTCCGTCAATTTCTTGTTTGGATATTTCAATAATCTAATAAGATTCAATCCAGAAACACTGAAATACAAAATACTTCCCCTGGGCCATGCCCGGATATTTTCTATATTTAAAGGTAAGGAATCTATAATGTGGATAGGGACATCTAATGGATTGATCAGGTTTGATATTAAAAGAGAAAGTATCACCAATACTTATAATGTCAATCCACAGGATTATTACTTCCCAAAGGAGTGGAATAAATTTATTACTGAGCGCCAACCACAAGAAGGTTTAATGATCTATGATATTCAAGCCGATTCAACCATGAACTATTTGTGGTTAGGTACTGATTGGGGACTCTATTGTTTTAATATTGATTCAGAACAATTTTCAGTTCATTTTCCAGAAAATTTTCCGGGCGACAGGGAATTAAAGGATTTTGATTTGTATGGTAATATAAATCCTGATCCTGATGGTACTTTTTGGGTTGGGCTAGGTAAATGGTTGTATAGATTTGATCCTGAGACATACGTTTTTGTTCCTGTATTCCATCACATACCTCACTATCCAATAGAGAAAGATATTATTATGGTTTCTCCAGAGCTCGATCCAATGAATACCAGCAGACTCTGGTTACATTTCAGAGGTGAGGGAATACTGATTCTGGATAAAAATACGTGGAAAGGTGACTGGGTCCTTCAAAAGTCTGGCCAGACAAAATTTCTACAATCTATATCATTTCATACGTTTGATAGCAAAGGAAATTTCTGGGTTGGCTCACTGATGGATGGTCTTATCGTGATCAACCCAAAGGAAAGAAGATTCAATTTTGTTCCTGAGCTATCTGAAGAAGGCTGGTTTTCAACCCCAGGCTATATGCTGAGAAGCATTGATGTTAGCTTAAAAAATAGAATATGGATTGGCGGAGGGACCTATTTAAGTTATTATGATCTGAAAAGCAAATACCTTAGCCAGAATTTGTTTCGTGAGGATCAATGTTTTTATCTTATGGATTATCCTAACAGAGGGATACACTTCCTGAAGGTCGATCCTCACGGAAATGTATGGACAGCAAATAGTTATTGCCTTAGAAAATTTGAAGCAGAGACCGGGACTTCAAAAATGTTTCAACCCTCAGATGGTTTTGGCTGGATCCATTCGATTTTATGGGATAAATATGGATTTACC
>CBDUCT010000171.1:0-7779 GCA_965365715.1 uncultured Cyclobacteriaceae bacterium
ACGCGCTACTTTCGCTCGCTCCTGTCGAAGAAGCGGCGGCCTTTGCGGTGCCGGACGGTGAGGGCAGCTCGGCTCTCCGCGCTGTGGTGGTCGTGGGCAACCACCACGCCCCGACCCCATTGGATATCGCCAGTGACAGAGGTTTATTCATTCTTCCCCGGACCGTATGATGCAAATGAGAATATTGGGATCAGTCCGTACATTGATGAATTACGGTGATCAGGATATGCCTGAAAGACTCACTTTTAATCCGTACGAAATTCCTATGAGAACCGAACCTCAAACCCCGAATTTTTATGCAGACCTCAGGCTGACCAGATTGGGTTTTGAAGTTACACGCAGAACCCGGAAAATGGGTGATCTGTTTATCCGGATAGAAACTGATTTTGCCGGATCAAATGGATTTAGAATACGGCATGCCTACGGACAACTGGGATCCATATTGATCGGGCAAACCTGGACCTTGTTCAGTAATGGTAACTTTGTCCCTGCCACAGTCAGCAGGGATGGTGTCGCGGGATCATCAGTATTTTTTACCCCTCAAATACGTTATTCCCGTTCAATCAATAATAAATTAAACTGGCAGGCGAGTGTTGAGTATTCTACACCAAATGTTGATGCTCCGGATTCACTTGATGCCAGGCTTGTACAGGTTATTCCCGATATTATTGGAAGACTAAACTATAATAAAGACAAGTTATCTTTTAGAGTTGCAGGTTTAATTACTACTATTTCAGGTACGGATACTACAAATGTTGTCAGCTATTCGATGGGGGGTGGGATTTCCTTTGCAGGCATGTATGAATTCTCTGATGTAAATACCCTTCATTTTTCATTTACTTCAACCTTTGCTGCATCGAGGTTCATCGACATGTTCAGCGGGAAAAATGAGGATATTGCATATAATCCACAGGAGCAAGCTTTTGAAGGTTTATTTGCATCTGGTGGATTAATTGCCTGGAGCCATATATGGCCTAAAAATCTCTCCTCCTCACTTTCTTTTGGGATAGCAGCCATTACGAACAGGTATTTCCAGCCTGATGATGCATACAGCTATAGTTATAATGCGCTGCTCAATGTATTCTGGCAACCAGTGGATGGGGCCAGGCTAGGGATCGAATATGCAAGTGGGGAACGCTGGAACAAGAATGGTGAAAGAGGACGTGCCACCCGCCTTTCCATACTGATGTATTATGACTTCTAATTTTTCCTAATAATTCTGCGCCGTATCCGTTTTCCAGTTTTTCTAATTTATGATATGCATTATTTTAGATGAATTTTT
This sequence comes from uncultured Cyclobacteriaceae bacterium, assembly GCA_965365715.1. Taxonomy (GTDB): domain Bacteria; phylum Bacteroidota; class Bacteroidia; order Cytophagales; family Cyclobacteriaceae; genus JAGTVG01. Next base: position 1,283 of record CBDUCT010000171.1, read on the forward strand.
GTGATTAACTTAAGATATGAGCTAATTTGTCAGGTTGAAAGGATGTGGTTATGAAGTTCGCCCAGTCTGGCCTTTTTATAGTATTAATTATTTTATTTCTCGTATTTGTGGTTTACCAGATCAAAATTGACAGGTCTGAACCGCAATATGAAGAGGAGATTATTGCAGAAAACCTGGATACGGTACAGGTCCACACCCCTCCCACACTGCTATACGGATTCCCGGTGGATTCTTTTACAGTGATAGAAAATACGATCAGGCGAAATCAATTCCTTGGGGAAATACTATCAGAATACAGGGTTACAGACCAACAGATCCATGATCTGTCAATAAAATCCAAAAATGTATTTGACGTCCGGAAACTTGAGGCACGCAAAAAGTATACGATTTTATGCACAAGGGATTCACTGCCCAGTGCAGAATATTTCATCTATGAGCCAAATGCAGTAGATTATGTTGTCTATAAATTAAAAGACAGCGTTGAGGTCAGCCTAAACCAGAGAAAAATCGACACCGTGAACACTGCTGTGGCAGGTATAATTGAGAATTCACTCTGGGTAACCATGACAGATGCGGGTGCAGATCCCATACTGATCCATTCTTTATCTGAAGTGTTCGCCTGGCAGGTGGATTTTTATCGAATTCAAAAGGGGGATCGCTTCAAAGTTTTTTATGAACAGTTATTTGTTGATGATGAAGAGGCAGGAATTGGTAAAATAATTGGAGCATATTTCAATCATAATGAAGAAGATTATTATGCTGTTTATTTTGACCAGGGAAGCGGGATCAGCTATTTTGACGAAAAAGGACAGAGTTTACAGAAGCAATTTCTAAAATCACCCCTTCGCTATAAGCGGATCAGTTCCAGATATACACGGCGAAGGTACCATCCGGTATTAAAACGATATAAGGCACATCTGGGTACAGATTATGCCGCACCAACAGGGACACCCATCAGGTCAGTGGGCGATGGTATTGTTGAAGAGGCCAGATATTCACAATATAATGGCAGATATGTCAAGATAAGACATAACAGTGTCTATACAACGCAATATCTCCACATGTCCAGGTTTGGGAGTGGTATAAAAGAGGGTGTCAAAGTAATCCAGGGTCAGGTAATTGGTTATGTAGGGAGTACAGGACTGGCCAACGGACCGCATCTTTGTTTTCGTTTCTGGAAGAATGGCCAGCAGGTTGATGCCCTGAATATAAAACTACCTCCTTCCGAACCTGTAAATGAAGATAAGAGAGAAGAATATGATATCGTTATGAAAAGTGTACTTCAAAGACTTGATAGCATATCCTTTGATAACAAGGGCGATAGTCTGACCGCATATGTCATCCAATAAGACTGCTCCAATATTTGATTTTTAATGAATGGGCCTTGATTCAGTATATTCTCCTCAGTAAAAAATCACTCGAAAAAACTCATTAATAATGCTTATATTTAGTTTTAAAATTAATAAGGATTTAAACCCGGAATCTGTCACCATTGATCGATATTAGAAATACCCTTATCATTGATATTGAAACAGCTTCAATATCCGGAAGTTATAATGACCTCGATGAGCGGCTAAAAAAACAATGGGATAGAAAAGCTGCTTTTCTGAAAAATGAGGATCAACTTCCCACTGATGAACTTTTTTTTGAACGTGCCGGGATCTATGCAGAATTCGGGAAAGTCATTTGTATCGCTGCCGGCCTGTTCATTAAAACAAAATCAGGAGATACGGGTTTAAGAATCAAAGCCTATGCCGGGGAGAATGAGAAAGATATTCTTACGGGATTTAAAGATCTGATCAACAATAAGCTCGATAGCGAGAAACTCATACTTTGTGCCCATAATGGAAAGGATTTTGATTTTCCATATTTATGCAGAAGATACCTCGTCAATGAAATAGAAATTCCAAAAGCACTTCAGATATCGGGTAAAAAACCCTGGGAGATCAATCACATTGATACTATGGAGATGTGGAAATTTGGAGACCGTAGAAATTATTCTTCATTAGACCTACTGGCGAGCATTTTTGGCATAAATTCCAGCAAAAAGGACATGGATGGAAGTATGGTGAATAAGGTTTACTATAAAGACAAGGATATAAAACAGATTGAAGCTTACTGCAAACAGGATGTATATGTTACAGCCAATCTTTTTCTAAAATTGAATCTCATGCCCGTGATAAAGGAAAGTAATATCACCTTCGTATAATATGTTCCATGAATGAGGTATTCGACAATAGTAAAACAGTCCTTAATATAAAGGATTTGAATGTTGATTTTATTTCAGAAAATGGAATATCAACGGCAGTTGAGGACCTGACTATGAACATCAGGGAAGGAGAGTCGGTTGGGATAGTTGGAGAATCCGGATCAGGAAAAACAGTTACAGCCTTATCCATATTAAAATTATTGCAGTCCCCGCCGGGGATCTACCGGAACGGATCAATAGTCTTCCGTTCAAAGATTCTTGGAAAGGTAGATCTGTTGCAGCAATCAGAGGATAACCTTCAAAAGATCAGGGGACATGAGATCTCCATGATATTCCAGGAACCCATGACTTCCCTGAATCCGGTACTGAGTTGTGGAGACCAGCTTGTTGAATCTCTTTCCTTGCATAAAGGGATCAAGGCAAAAGAAGCCAGGGAAATGGCTGTTGATCTGTTTCGTAAAGTACAGCTTCCCAGGGCAGAAATTATTTTTGACTCATATCCACATAATTTATCGGGTGGCCAGAAACAACGTGTAATGATCGCCATGGCCCTGGCCTGCCAGCCACAGCTAATCATTGCTGATGAGCCTACAACGGCATTGGATGTGACAGTTCAGGCTAATATTCTCAGGTTATTAAAAAATCTCAGGGAAGATTTAAACAGTTCCGTATTATTTATCACACATGACCTCGGTGTGATTGCTGAAATAGCAGATAGAATAATAGTGATGTATGAGGGCAGGATCGTTGAGCAGGGAACGATATGGGAGGTTTTTTCTGATCCCAAGCACCCTTATACAAAAGGATTGCTGGCTTGCAGACCCAGGCTTGATTTGAGGATGAAGCGATTGCCGACAATTTCGGATTTTATTAATCCTGAAGACCGTATATCTGATGATATCATTAGTGGAACGGTTGAAGAAAAGAAAGCAGATACAAAAGAGCAAAAATATAAATCTGTTGGAGAGGCCATTCTTTTAAATGTGGAAAGAAAAGATGAATTGATAGAAAGACGACTGAGTGTTATTCAGGGTGGGCCTATTCTGACGGTAGATGGACTGAAGAAATATTATCCATTACACAAAGGATTATTTGGTAAACATATTGAAGAAGTTAAAGCTGTTGATGGAATATCTTTTGAAGTCTATCCCGGAGAAACCATTGGACTTGTCGGTGAATCCGGCTGTGGGAAAACGACACTCGGGAAGTTATTGATCAGACTTCTTGAACCTACTGCCGGGGAAATCATATTTGAAGGGAAAAATATTGCCACCCTAAATCAGGGAGAACTCAGGAGTTTGAGAAAGTCCATGCAGATCATTTTCCAGGATCCTTATAATTCCCTAAATCCAAGGCAAACTGTTGGTGATGCCATATTGGAACCCATGAAAATTCATGGCCTGTTCAGAGGTGTCGAAAGGAAGGATAAAGTATTTGAGTTGCTTAATAAAGTGGGTTTGAAAGAAAGTGTCTACAACAGGTATCCCCATGAGTTTTCCGGTGGTGAACGACAGAGAATATGTATTGCCCGGGCTTTATCCCTGCAACCCAGGTTCGTAATATTGGATGAATCTGTATCCGCCCTGGATGTATCGGTTCAGGCGCAGATATTGAACCTGCTTAATCAATTGAAAAAAGATTTTGGCTTCACCTATATATTTATATCGCATGATCTTTCTGTGGTCAAGTTCATGTCAGATCGTTTATTCGTAATGCGTAATGGAAAATTCATTGAGATGGGTTTTTCAGAAGATATTTATCTCAAGCCCAGAGAGGAATATACAAAGAATCTAATAGATTCTATTCCTAAGGGGGATCTTGAGGATATCAGAAAAAATGTATTGCGACGTAGAATTTTAAAAACAGCCAGACTCATACGTGAGGAAATAAAAACTAAACATGACGAATAAAAAAAGTAAAAAAACGGATAAATCTAAGGAAAGGATAATAGCCCTTAAGCAAAAGATTCTTAACCTGATCAAAGAGTATCCATCACGCACATTCAGTGAAAAGCAGATCATTCGTAAATTGAATATTAGACAAAAGCATCTGAAGAATAATGTTGACAGCATACTGCTGGCGCTTCTCCGGGAGGATAAGATTCAACTTACAGATGACGGTCGTTTTTGTGTAATCAAATCAGGAAATGAAATTACCGGTAAGGTAGACTATGTAAACTCGAGATTCGCTTTCATAATTTCAGACGACATAGAGGAAGATGTATTGGTCAGGACGGAAGACCTCAAAACCGCACTTGATGATGACATTGTCAAGGTACGGATATTTTCTGTTAAAAAGGATGGCCGCCCGATCGGTGCTGTAACGGAAATAATAAAAAGGTTCCGTATGGAATTTGTGGGAAGGATAGAAGTACACAATAATTATGCTTTTGTAATCCCTGATTTTAAAAAGATGCATCATGATATCTTCATTAGGGTGGAGGGCATTAAAAAGGCCAAAAATAATGACAAGGTAATAGCCAGAATTATCAACTGGAAGGAGGGAGATAAGAATCCCTTAGGGGAAGTGATAAAGATCCTGGGACCAGCCGGCAATAATGATGCGGAGATCCATTCAATAATGGCTGAGTTCGGACTGCCCTTTGATTTTGACCAGGCATTGATTAAACAGTCTGAAAATATCAGTGGAGATATTACATCCGACGAAATTAAAAAAAGACGGGATTTCAGAAAGGCAACCACTTTAACCATTGATCCGGAAGACGCCAAAGACTTTGACGATGCCATTTCATTGCAAACATTGAAAAACGGGAATTATGAACTGGGGGTGCATATTGCAGATGTGACCCATTATGTAAGACCAGGATCCGAAATCGACCAGGAAGCCTATGACCGGGCTACTTCGGTATATCTTGTTGATCGTACAATTCCAATGCTTCCGGAACGATTGTCCAATGAATTATGTTCTCTAAGGCCCCATGAAGATAAATTAACATTCTCAGCCGTATTTGAACTTGATCAGAATGCAAATATCAAAAAGCAATGGTTTGGTAGGACTATAATCCATTCTGACCGCAGATTTACTTACGATGAAGCCCAGGACCGACTTGAAACCTATAAAGGTGATTTCGCCAGTGAGTTAAATATCCTCAATGAACTGGCCAGGAAATTAAGAACTGACAGATTTAGTCATGGCTCAATAAACTTTGAAACTACGGAGGTGAAATTTGAGTTGAGTGAAGATGGGAAGCCCCTGGCCATCGTTCCGAAAGTCAGGAAAGACGCACATAAGTTAATTGAGGAATTTATGCTTCTGGCTAACAAAAAGGTAGCTGAATTTGTTTTTAAGCCTGGTGGCAATAATGGTGAAAAGACTTTTGTATACAGGATCCATGATGAACCAGATACAGATAAATTGCAGGTATTCTCAACTTTTGCGAAGAAGTTTGGACATAGGCTTGATTTCCGGCAGGAGGGTATAGCCAGGGCATTAAACAGGCTCATGGATGAGATAGAAGGAAAACCTGAGCAGAATGTCCTCGAAAATCTGGCGATCCGGTCGATGGCCAAAGCTAAATATAGTGTTAAACAGAAAGGACATTTTGGACTTTCATTTGCTCATTATACACATTTTACTTCTCCTATAAGGCGATATCCTGATATGATGGTCCACCGTCTGCTGGCCCGTTACTTGTCTGGTTCAACTTCTGTGAATAATGAGGAATACGAAGAAAAATGTACACATAGTTCCGAAAGAGAGAAGGTGGCCTCAGATGCAGAAAGGGCTTCGGTAAAATACAAGCAGGTTGAGTATATGGTGCCCAGGATCGGGGAAGAATTTGAAGGCCTGATCAGTGGATTGACAGAATGGGGGATTTATGTGGAAATTATATCAACAAAGGTTGAGGGAATGATAAGAATGTCTGCTTTGGTAGATGATTATTATGAATTCGATGAAAAAAACATGAGGGTTATTGGAAGGTATACTAAAAGAATGTATAGTTTAGGCGGGAATGTAAAAGTAAAGGTGTTAAAAGCTGATATTGACCGCCGGATTATTGATTTAGCATTTAGTCAAAATGGATAAAAAACTTAAAGGATTAATAGCCGCGATAGATAAAGCCATTGGTGAGCTTGATTTAGGAAAGGATCTTCCTAATCTTTATGATCCGATATATTACATACTAGCTCTGGGGGGAAAACGGATCAGGCCTCTACTATCTATCCTTGCTTATCAGTTATATCAGAACGGGTATGACAAAATATTAAAGCCATCATTAGCTGTGGAAGTTTTTCATAATTTCACCCTGATGCATGATGATATTATG
>CBDUCT010000172.1:0-7712 GCA_965365715.1 uncultured Cyclobacteriaceae bacterium
TACTTTTATTGCCAATGTATTGCAGGATTAGCGCCACTTATAACAACAAAGTATTCCAGGATCAGCGCCACTTATAACAACAAAGTATTGCAGGATCACCGCTCTTTTTTTGTAAATCCATTGCAGAGTTTATTTCATTCGTAACACGAAACTTTTATTGGATTAATCCCGGTTTTATATCTTAAACGTACTACAGGATTAACTCCTGTTTCATATTTACGTAATTGCATGATTAGTCCCGGTTTTAAAAAAAGGTATTACAGAATTAATTCCGGTTTAAATGGGGAGCCATTGAAATACAGGATTATATCCGGTTTTAACAGAATACTATTGAGGAATAAATCTCCGGAATCAGGATTGGAAAATTCAATTTTCTCAAAAAAACAGATTTTTTCTTAAGTTTTAAGGAGTTAAGGATTGTTATAATAGAACCCCGATTGTTATATATTGACTCATAAATCAAATAGAGCTTATGAGCTCTTTCATAAGTAATGTCATCTTTGGCTCAGCCTTTGCAGCAGCTTCGATAACTTCCTCCACGGTCACTTTCTTGATCTTCCCTTCCACACCTATGTCAGTTATTACAGAGATGGCAAAACAGGGTATTCCCATCTGCCGGGCAACCAGATTTTCAGGGATGGTTGACATGCCAACAGCATCCGCACCAATAATACTAAGATATTTATATTCAGCCGGTGTTTCAAGATTGGGACCAGGCACAGCTGCATATACACCTGTATGTACTTTAATATTATTTTTATCTGCAATCTCCAATGCCTTAGCGATCAGGTCTCCATCATATGCATCACTCATATCCGGGAACCTAGGTCCTAATTCATCATGATTTCTTCCCCTAAGTGGGTTGTCAGGTAACAGACTGATATGGTCCCTAAGTATCATCAGATCACTTATTTCCTGGTCGATACGCAATCCTCCGGAGGCATTCGATATGAATAATTTTTCGATTCCCAGAAATTTCATTACGCGAACAGGGAATGTAATCTGCTGCATATCATATCCCTCATAATAGTGAAACCTGCCCTGCATAACCACGACCCGTTTCCCTCCGAGCGTTCCAAAAATCAATTTTCCTGAATGGCTCTCAACAGTAGAAACCGGAAAGTTTGGAATGCTTTCGTAAGGTATAGTCTCGCTGATATCAATTTCATTGACCAGGGCCCCCAGTCCAGTACCAAGGATAATGCCAACCTGCGGCTCATCCGTTACTATGTTTTTTATATATTTTGTTGTTTCTTTGATTTTCTCCAGCATAATGCTTCAAATTGATATGATTATATAAGATAAATAAAAATATATCCCTTTATTTGTGTTGAATACAATATTAATAAACATTATATTTAGGGATATCCATTTTAATAATTATTTAGAATATTATTTATAACTTTAACTGATAAATTCACATATATATTTTTCAGAGAATATGAAATTCATTGTTACATCATCAGCACTGCTCAAGGAACTCCAGAATATTAATGGAGTGATCACAACCAATCCCGTAGTGCCAATACTTGAAAACTTTTTATTTGAAATAGAATCAGGTAAGCTAACCATCACTGCATCGGATCTGCAGACCTCAATGATCACAGAGATTGAAGTTGAAGCGAAAGAAACCGGAAGCATAGCGGTACCTGCTAAAATATTACTGGATACGCTCAAAAATCTTCCTGAACAACCAGTAACCTTCTCCATTGATGAGGAGTCATATAGTATAGAAATCAATTCTGATAATGGTCGATATAAGTTGTCTGGCGAGAATGCCACTGATTTTCCCAAAGTTCCGAATGTTAGTGATGGGTTTTCAGTTGAGATGTCATCTGAAATGCTTTCAACAGCTATATCAAATACGATTTTTGCAACCAGTAATGATGAATTACGACCTGCCATGACAGGCGTATATCTGAATATTGAAGAAGGCAATTCCACTTTTGTTGCTACCGATGGGCACAGACTGATAAAATACCAGCGAAGTGATATTACTTCCGATAGTCAGAATGCTATTATCATACCCAGGAAGGCATTAAATCTATTGAAAAATGTTTTACCCACCGAAAATTCAAGTGTTTCTGTAGAGTATAATTTATCAAATGCTTTTTTTGAATTCAGCCACGTACGGATGATCTGCCGCCTGATTGATGAACGGTACCCGGATTATGAAAATGTTATCCCAGCTGATAATGATAACATTATGACGATCAATCGTACGGAATTTCTGAGCTCCCTGAAGCGTATAGCAATTTATGCCAACAAAACGACAAACCAGGTTAAGCTTAAAATTACCGGAAGCGAACTGCAAATATCGGCTGAGGACCTGGATTTTTCCAATGAAGCTAATGAACGGTTGAGTTGTGATCATGATGGAGAAGATATTGTAATAGGATTCAATGCCAGATTCCTGATTGAAATGCTTTCCAATATGGAAAGTCCTGAAGTGTATTTAAAACTATCTGAATCTAATCGTGCAGGCTTGATCGTTCCAAAGGAACAGGGAGATGGAGAAGACCTTCTGATGCTGGTAATGCCTGTTATGCTTAACAATTATACCTGATCGATCTATCAGTTTTCCAGTCGTTCGATTTTTGCCCCTAGTGCATTTAACCTTTTATCAATAAACTGGTAGCCCCGGTCTATTTGTTCCACATTAGATATTACGCTCGTTCCTTCAGCTGAGAGGGCGGCAATTAAGAGTGCAACGCCGGCACGAATATCAGGAGAACTCATTTGAATGCCTTTTAGGGTAAACTTTCTGTCAAGTCCTATTACTGTTGCCCGGTGCGGATCGCATAAAATTATTTGCGCACCCATATCGATCAGTTTGTCGACGAAAAAGAGTCTGCTTTCAAACATTTTCTGATGTATTAACACTGTTCCCTTTGCCTGTGTTGCGACCACCAGGGCAATGCTTAATAAATCAGGAGAGAAACCCGGCCAGATTGCGTCGGATATGGTCATTATAGAACCATCAATAAAGGTTTCTATTTCATAATGATCATGAGCTGGAATAAGAAGGTCCTGCTCAATAAATTTCATTTGTATCCCCAGACGGTTAAAAACTTCCGGAATAAGACCAAGATATTCCCTGGAAACATTTTTTATGGTGATCTCTGACTGTGTCATCGCTGCCAGGCCTATAAAGCTTCCGATCTCAATCATGTCGGGATGAAGGGTATGAACTGTTCCACGCAGCGACGCCACTCCATTAATCGTCAATAAGTTGCTTCCAATTCCACTTATATCAGCCCCCATGGAATTCAGCATCCTGCAAAGCTGCTGTACATAGGGTTCACAGGCAGCGTTATATATTACAGTCTTTCCCTGGGCCAGGGTTGCGGCCATTAGTATGTTTGCAGTTCCTGTTACCGAGGCTTCATCAAGAAGCATATTGTTGCCTTTTAGATTAGAGGCATCTATGGTAAAATAATCCTGATTTTTGTCGTAATTGAATTTTGCCCCTAGTTTTTCAAAACCGAAAAAATGGGTATCTAATCTCCTTCTCCCAATTTTATCACCGCCCGGTTTTGGAATGCTGGCTTTTTTATACCTGGCCAGTAAGGGACCCAGGATCATTATGGATCCTCGTAAAGAAGAAGCTTTCTGGCTATAGGTTTCTGTTTCAAGGTAGGAAATATCCAGATCTTCTGCCTGGAAAATTAAAGTGTCCGGAGTGGTTTTCTCTATTGATACCCCCAGATCTCGCAGGATGTCAATCAGGGCATTAACATCCCTGATATCAGGTATATTTTGTATTGTAACTGGTTCGGAAGTAAGTAAGGTGGCACTTATAATCTGAAGTGCCTCGTTCTTTGCACCCTGGGGAGTTATGTCACCATGTAATACGTGCCCGCCTTCAATTCTAAAAGAAAGCATTAATTTCTTTTTCTTCTGGGTCTTTTGTTCCGTCCTCTGTCCCTGTCGTTGTTGTTAGAATAGCTCTTGGGTTTTTCCCTGACAAGATTATTGAATAAGTTATTTTCTCTTACTTTGTTAAGATCAATATCCAGCTTGCCCCCCGATAATTCTTTTATATTATGAAGGATCACTCCATCATCAAGATTATCCCGGTTCCAGATACTGGCGAAGCTTTTCATTAATCTGCCAATGTATATGAGGGCTTCCTCCTGTTCTTTCGGATCTTCAAGCGTTATAGCATGATCGACCAATAATTGAATATTCAAACCGTAATGCTTGTACATTATTTTCTTGTCTTTATAGCCTAACCTGTCTGGTTTCTTGGTTAGTATATCTCTGCTGGGTTTGGGGAATGGGCTTTCAATATCCAATTCAAAGTCGGACATTATGATGAGGTCATCCCAGAGTTTTTGAGTATCCTCACTGCCTTCCTTTATAGAGGGATTAATCTGCTTCATAAGATCGACAAGGACTTTGGCACTGGCATTTCTCTTATCAGCGTCCTCTATGGACTGCAGGTAATCTACAAGCATTTGAACATTTCTCCCATATTCCTTCAAGATCAGGGGATCTCTCTGTGTATTATAATCATTCATTCCTATTTTTTTAGGTGAGCTATTTATTTATGAGGATTAATTACATATCCTGAGCTTTGCAAAAGTAAGCAATAATGTCTTCTCCCCAAAATTATCAAATTTAACTTTAGCCTTTTTATTGGCCCCATCTATATCCATCTCAACAACCTTCCCATATCCGAATTTCGGATGTTCCACTTTCATTCCTTTTTCAAGGTGGGTTGTATCACTTGGTTGAAAGCCAGGGGACGGCGTATGTTTTTTAACCGGGGCTTTATTGATCACTTTCTTAAGATTGCTTGCATAGCTATTATTCCCTTGTCTTGAAAAAGGTGAAGACACAATATTACTTTCAATTTTAGGGAAAGCACTTCTTGTCATTTTTATATATCGAGGATCTATATCCTCAATAAACCTGCTCGGATCACAAGTTTTCAGTCTCCCGAAACGGTACCGGGTTATAGCATATGACAAAACCAGCTTAACTCTTGCCCGGGTCATTGCAACATAAAACAGCCTCCTTTCTTCTTCAAGGTCAGCCCTGCTGGCAAGCATCATCTGTGACGGGAAAAGATCCTCTTCCATGCCAACAATAAATACGTGATTAAATTCCAGCCCCTTAGCCATGTGAATGGTCATCAGCGTTACCCTGTCCTGGTCTTCCTTATCATCTTCGTCAAGATTAGTAATCAAAGCTACTGATTGTAAAAAGGATGACAGGCTTTTGTCCTCATTCTCTTCATTGTCTACAAACTCCTTAATAGCGTTCAGTAATTCCTGTACGTTTTCGTACCGGTTTAACCCTTCAATGGTTTTATCCTCATATAAATCACGTAATAATCCGGATTCTTTGGCAATCAGGTTCGAGGCTTCATAAGCATCTTTCTTTTGAATTTCAATTTCAAACCTTTTGATCAGGTTTGAAAATTCAAGGATGTTTCCAACTGCACGGCCTGCTCCGAATTCGTTGATATTTGATATGACCTCCCATAAGCTCAGCTGGTTTTCATTGGCATTTACAATGATCTTATTTATTGTTCCTGCTCCAATGCCCCTTTTCGGAAGGTTTATAATTCGTTTAAGTGCTTCTTCATCATTATGGTTAACGGAAAACCGCAGATAGCAAAGCAGGTCTTTGATCTCCCTGCGCTGATAGAATGAAAGCCCTCCTACAATCCTGTATTTGATGTTCATCCTTCGCAAAGCCTCCTCTATAGCACGGGATTGGCTATTAGTCCTGTAAAGCACCACAAAGTCTTCATTATGCAAAGCCTGGTTGGCCTTTGCCTCAAAAATAGCAGAAGCAACCAGTTTCCCTTCTTCATTATCAGAATTAGCTTTGATCAATTCGATAAGATCTCCTTCTGAATTACTCGTCCATAGTTTTTTAGGTAACTGGGCCTTGTTCCTTTTAATAACCGTATTGGCGGCATTTACAATGTTCTGGGTCGAGCGGTAGTTCTGTTCCAGTTTATAAACCTGAAGGTCAGGATAGTCTTTTTCAAGGTTCAGAATATTGTGTATTTCTGCCCCGCGGAAAGCGTAAATACTTTGAGCGTCGTCGCCTACCACGGCGATATTCTGCCTTACAGCTGATAATTTTTTTGTAATAATGTATTGGGCAATATTGGTATCCTGGAACTCATCAATCAGCACATAATGGAAAAACTGCTGATACTTATTCAATACATCCACATGGTCCCGGAAAAGAATATACGTATTGAAAAGCAGGTCATCAAAATCCATAGCAGAAGCTTTGAAACAGCGCTCTACGTATATTTGATAGATTCTTCCCAATTCAGGTTTCATGGCACTTACGTCATCAGCCTTGTATACCGGATTGTTCTGATATTCCCTCCAGGATATTAACCTGTTCTTAGCACCACTTATTCTGTTGTAGACAACATTGGGTTTATAGACCTTATCATCCAGGTTGAGCTCTTTTATTATGGTTTTCAGCAGGGATTTGGAATCGTCAGTATCGTAAATCGAAAAATTACTTGGGAAGCCAATTAAATGACCTTCTATTCTCAAAATTTTTGCAAAGACTGAATGAAATGTCCCCATCCAGATGTTTTTTGCATCATTTCCGACTATTTTTTCTATGCGTTCCCGCATTTCACTGGCGGCCTTGTTTGTGAATGTCAGTGCGAGAATATTGAATGGATCTACATGATGTGATTTTATAAGATGCGCTATCCGATAGGTCAGAACCCTTGTTTTCCCGGAACCGGCCCCGGCAATGATCAAAGAGGGCCCCTCAATATTAAGAACAGCCTTGCGTTGCGCGTCATTTAGTTCTTTTAAATACTCTGGTGAACTGGTTTCATTCATTTATGCAAATTAAGCGGATAATGATGTATTCATTGATAAAATGTCGAACAATTTTTCAATGTCCTGTCCAGGCCTTACCTGAATGTTCTTACCACAGGTTTCATACTAAATACCTCACAGACTATTTTAACAGTCTGGAAGTATATCTATGATTTTTTGGTCCATGTAAGATTCCCTCCTTTCTGGCTTTCCACACTAATACTGAAATCCTTGTCACCGGACACAATCCATCTTACTTTAACAACACCCATTCCGGGAATGTTTTCTACCTCAATCTGATGGGCGTTAAATTCTTGTTCTTTTGTGACCTTAAGATCTTCATCTATGACCACCATGCCGGCTAAAACTTCCAATCCTGTAATGCTTATATAATCAGGAGGATTGATCCGGTTTTGAATATCGTTGCCTGAATGTGTCGGGATCATTCTTTTGTTTGCGATGGTTACTGTTATTTCCTTAAGTCCTTTTCCAAGATCCTTTTCTTCCACTTCTTCTACAACAAGTTTTGGCGTATGATAGGCATGATAGATCGTAAAAGCCATGTTGCGGTGCGCATCGCTTTCAAGCAGGAATCCCGGATCAGCACGAGAATAATTTCTTTTGAATCCTCCAACTTCAATTTCACCATAAATCGGGTGGTCAAAAGGCGTCCATTCCACAAATGCATCCTCAAATAAGAGATATCTATCGAATTCAAAGGCATCTTTCATCCTTTCATTGTAGTTTTCATATTCCTTATTGGTTTCGATTGGATAGCGTCCGTTGGGGAGTCTCCGATTCGAGGCTTTATTTCCTTAGGTCCGGATAGTGATTCTGCTGTCATCCAATCTACCGAGGAGGCTTTAGATCGACTTGGGCAGGAGCCCGGATCTGAAG
>CBDUCT010000173.1:0-7711 GCA_965365715.1 uncultured Cyclobacteriaceae bacterium
CATTACAATGAGGATCGTCGGTATTGCCTTCTATTTTCCAGATATGTCCTTCATCATTGGAGTAAACCCACCCGGCACATTTCCAGAAACAGATTTCGCAATAAGTAGAAGTACGTTTATATTCTGTACCCGATTTCTTTTTATCGGCCTTTATAGCGCCTTCTGCCCAGTTAAAAGCAGGAGCAGCAACCGCAGCCCCGCCGATACCCATCGATGATATTTTTATAAAGTCCCTTCGATTGGATCTCATATTAGTTTTTTGTTATAAAATGAACATATGATCATATAAGGATAATATCATATATGTATTAATGCAAATGTCACTTATTTATCATGGAGAATGTCTGATTCCCATCACCATTAAACATGATAATTATCAGTAATTTTTAATCTTTGATAGATTAGGAATAAACATGAAAATTCTGATTCAATTATCAGAACAAATATTAGCACAAGGTTAATTTGACCAACGGTTTCAATAATTATTATTCAATTTGAAATAATCAAAAAGTCAATCCTTGGAAAGGGCATCCTTGTCAAATGAAATACTCCAGATTCCTCTCAGATCACCCAATTTATGACCGGTGGCATTATCATCCGGGTAGAGTTCTTTAATGATCTCGTAATTTTGATCCAGCAGATCCGAGCCTACCTGTCCATGGCACTTCAGACATAATTCAGCCGAAAGGATGATTGGTTTGAAATAATGAGCCTTATCATCATCCAGTATGATCTTAACCCCTGGTGTATTACCTTCTGCCAAATCCCTGGAATATTCTTCAATTATTTCTCCCTCCATTTTATTCGGTTTGTCACCCGGATTTCTGGTGCGTGAACTCGCCCTTTTAACTTGAGTATTGTATGCTTCTTCCAGTGAATCGACAATAGGGTAGGCATTAACATTACAGAATTTCAGCGCCTCGGCTATGCCTTCTTCCTGGACGACTTCCTTTAACTTAGATGCCAGGGCCATCTGGGTTACCTGGCTGATCATATCCCCCCTGGCAACAGCCAACTCTTCCAACTCCTCGTCATTTATATCGGTTTGTTTACGTTCATTATTGCAACCTGTTGTCAATAAAAAAATGCAAAAGAAAAAAAGTTGATATGTCGCTTTCATAGTATAATTAAAATAAGGATAATAAAGATATCACTATTCTGATATTTGATCAATCTGCTGATTGAATATCTTCCAATCATCAAAAAAAACATGGATTATATATATTAGTTACCTCTTATTATTGCTCGCCAGGATACTTTAATCCCCATTGGCCTCGAATGGTATCCATTAGTTGAATGATTGCCAATGATTCGGATAAAGGCATAATTGTGGATTCGATTTTTCCTGAATTAATACAATTCATAACCTCTATGGCTTCATAGCTATATCCGGTCGATTCAAAAGGAACAGATATGGTATCAGTTTTTCCATCTTTTCCCTGAACATGAATTTTTGTGGCATGAAAAAAATCAGGCATGTGAATATATCCTTCACTTCCATAGATCCATGCATTATGTTGGGTTTCCACATTAACCGCTGAGTACATCACAGCAAGAGAACCCGAGGGATATTTGAATATGTAGGCTGACTGCTCGTCAACGCCTGTAATTGCAGGAATAATGGCAGAACTTATTTCCAAGGGAATCTCCCTGAAGATCATTTGTGCAAAATTGATGGGGTATATGCCCACGTCCAGTAGAGCCCCACCGGCCAGATCTGGATTATATGACCTGTGATTTGGATCATATGGCATCTTATACCCGAAATCTGCCTGTACTAACCGGCATCTACCTATGATCCCTTCCTTCAGCAGTTCGTTGAGTTTTATTGTGGAAGGCAGAAAACGGGTCCAGAAGGCTTCCATCAGGAATGTTTCCCTTTCCCTGGCTTTTTCAATTAACTTTTTAGCCTCCGAAGCATTGACTGTCAGGGGTTTCTCACATAAAACCGCCTTTTCGTGATCCAGGCACATCATGACATTTTCCAAATGCAGGTTATGTGGCGTGGCAATATAAACGGCATTAACTTCCGGATCCTGCACAAGCCTCTCATAATTACCGTATGACTTTACAGCATTGAATTTACGGCCAAATGATTTGGCTTTTTCCTCTGATCGGGAAGCAACAGCATGTAATACTGCACCGGGAACGGTCTGCAGGGAAGTGGTGAACTGACCTGCGATATTACCACATCCCATAATGCCCCATTTGAAGGTTTTTGCACTCATGTATGATTTTTTTTAATTTTTCCTAGATCATTCAAAATTTTTTCATATATTTAAGCATTACTTTTGTTATTGATATGTAAATTATTGTTAATCAGGTATTTATAAAATTTGTGACCACTATGACACCTCTAATAATTACCTCGGCCGTTATAATATCGACAATTATGTTGATTGCATCAAAAAAGTTTAGAAGAAAAGTAGAAGACATTTCTGTTAACAGAAAAGAAATGTAATTATAGTTCTCTGATCAGCAAATGAATCTGTTTTTGTATTTTTAATGCCAGGCGAACACTTTTTAGTGGTTGTATTCGTACAATAGAAAAATATAATTTCCTTTCATTAATATTTGTTTTAAATTAGTTTGAATCTTGGTTTGAATTGATTTGGAACAATGAATAAGGACAGAAGGTCATTTTTAAAGAAGGCCGGAATAACGGGAGCCGGAATAATGTCAGCACCGCTGGTCTCCTCATCATTGGGAGGCACCTCATTATTCCCGGCGTTTAATTTTGAAACAAGCCCTTCCTATGTGCAAAAATCCTGGATGGACCTGGGGTTCGGTATGTTTATTCACTTTGGTGTTAATACCTATTATGATAAAGAATGGAGTGACGGTACTTTAGATCCCTACAGGATAAATCCAACCGCTTTAAATACTATGGATTGGTGCAGGACTGCCCTGGAAGCAGGTATGAAATATATTGTGATTGTATGTAAGCATCATGACGGATTCTGTCTGTGGCCCAGTAAATATACGGACTATACCATTGCCAGGAGTCAATATACACGCGATTTAGTTGCATCTCTCGTAAATTCTTGCGAAAAATCTGGCCTGAAGGTAGGATTTTATTATTCCCTCTGGGACCAACATCAAGCCTACATAAATGATGATGATTGGCATATGCTTGACTTTATGAAGAACCAACTGGAAGAGTTATTGACCGCATACGGATCCATTGTGGAACTTTGGTTCGATGGTTTCTGGAAAAGGCAACAAAGCGGATGGACCAAAGTCAGTGAAGACCCCAAGGAAGGAGAGGAAGGCACAACCGATCCTAAAGAACGTGATGAAGATTTTATCAATGCATGGAGAATGGAAGGAGCATACCGGTGGCAAATGGATCACCTGTATAACTTTATCAAAAGTATACAGCCGGATTGCCTGGTAATGAATAATTCCACAAGCGCTTATAAGGGAGTTCCTTTATTCCCTGTGGATGTCCGGACAGGGGAAAGATATATCGATTTGGAAAATGACCGGAAAATATGGAACTGGCTGGGAAAAGAAATATATATGCCATTACAGATCGAAACTACGATGTCTACCAAAGGGAATCAAAGATTTCCTTCCGGGAATTGGTACTGGCATGAATGGGACCAGTCCGTGCTGTCAAAAGAAGAGATCATTGACCATCTGGAGAAAGCGAAAGCAGCAAAGGCAAATTTTTTATTGAATGTCGGTCCCGATTATCTTGGAAAGTTACGACCAGAAGATGAGGAGGTCTTAAGGGATTTAAATAATTGATTCGTGAAACAGGCTGCCAAAACCCAGGATAATGTTGAAATACTTCCAACCTCGGCCCAGAAGCAATTTCTTGACCTGAAATTTGGCATGTTTGTTCATTATGGGATAAATACTTTTCATAATTTGGAGGTTAGTCAGGGGGATCTTCCTTTGCAAAGTTTCAATACCGATTCCGTTGATACGGATCAATGGTGTATGACAGCCAGAAATTCCGGGATGAAATACATCATAATGACAGCAAAATCAGTCGATGGATTCTGCAACTGGCCCAGTAAGTATTCAAATTATACGGTTCAATATACCCCTTTTAAAACTGACATCCTTGCTGAATTGGTGAACAGTGCAAGTAAATATGGCTTGAAGGTAGGTTTCTCATATTCTTTATGGGATAATCATATTTTTAATAAAGACCTGATGGATGAGGTCTACAATGATTACATTTTAAACCAGGTATATGAGCTTCTTACCGAATACGGACCTCTGGTCGAATTGTGGTTCGATGGGTTCTGGCACAGGCAGGATGTTGGATGGAAGGCAGAAAGTGGATTTGCGGTTCCGGCTGAACAGTTTATACTGACCTGGAGAAGGGAAGGCGCTTTTCGATGGAAATGGGATTATCTATATGCCAATTGTAAGGCCATCCAGCCAGATTGCCTGATATTCAATAATCCCACCCGATTATTCAGAGGCTTGCCCTTGTTGCCCGTTGATGGCCGGGCAGCAGAAAAAGGAGAGGACCTGGAAAGTAATAACAATATCTGGAAATGGCTTGGTAAAGATGTTTTTCTTCCATTACAGATTGAGACAACGCTTTCTCAAAAAGGTAAAGATGCATATGTTGATGGTAACTGGTTCTGGCATCAGTCTGATAATTCAATTGCTAAAAAGTGGAAGATTAGAAATTGGCGGAAAAATGCCGAGAAACTTGGGGCGAATCTGGTCCTGAATGTCGGGCCAATGGTAAATGGTCGACTGCGCCCCGAAGATGAAAAGGTATTGCTGAGATTCGAAACCAATTAAATATGCTGAAAAAATCTACATTACGTCCACCGGAACGACTCACTGCTGCCCAAAGGAAATGGATGGATTACCAGTTTGGTGCGAGGTTTACCCTGGGTATAAATACCTTTTATGATGTCGAATCCAGCAATGGATCCCTCGATCCGGCGATCATTACACTCGATAAGTTAAATGTTGCCGATTGGGTGAATACAGCAATAGATGCGGGAATGCGGTATTGTGTGTTCACGGCTAAAAACCATGATGGATTTTGTAACTGGAATACTCAGCATAGCTTCTATAACATTATGAATACACCGTTCAAACGTGATATTTTAAATATTCTGGCAGAGGAGTGTTCTAAAAATGGTTTAAAATTAGGCCTGTATTATTCCTTGTTGGATTCATATACTTCATATTATAATGATGATGAAAGGTTTGCCGAGCTGATATTTCTTCAAATAAAGGAGCTTCTTAACAATTACGGAGAGATCGTTGAATTGTGGTTTGATGGGTTCTGGGACAAACAATCCAGTGGATGGAACCTGTCACCAACTGACTTTGTGCTTGCCTGGAGAAATGAAGGAGCATTCAGGTTAAAAATGGATTATTTGTATAGAAATATTAAGGAATGGCAACCGGAATGCATAGTGTTGAATGATGCTACCAACGATTTCGTAGGCATTCCCCTTCATCCTGTGGATGCCAGGTCGGGAGTGAATGTATCCTACGTAGTGGTTGATGAGAAATTCTGGAACTGGCAGGGGAGGGAATCCTATTTCCCTCTTGAAATTACTATGAACCTTTCCGGAAAGGATTCCGGGAAGTTTAATCCCGGTAACTGGTATTGGCATGAAGATGATAAATCCTGCCCGGATCAGGAAAGGATTTACCGGTGGCTTGAATTGGCAGGCCGGCATGAGGCGAATCTGGTACTGAATTGCTCCATATCTCCTGAAGGAAGCCTGAGAGATGTCGATAAGCAACTATTGGAATCATTATGGCATTAAATAATAAGCTTAACATATATTTTATGAAAAACATCAAATTATTCCTTATCGCTTTCTCTTTAATGGCCTGCAGTATGCAGGAAAATAAAGAAACAAAGAGAACAATCGGCGGCATTGAAAGACTCGATGCTGAGATCAATCAGATAATAGCAGAAAATGCGGAAATTGAAGTTATTGCCGAAGGCTTTGATTGGTCAGAAGGACCATTATGGATATCCCAGGGTAATTTTCTTGTTTTTTCCGATATCCCGCCTAACCGGATATATAAATGGAGTCAGCAGGATAGCATTTCTATCTACCTGGAACCATCCGGATATACTGAAAATGAACCGAGAAACGGTGAACCAGGATCAAATGGTCTGTTGTTAAGCCCTGATGGAGCTTTGGTATTATGCCAGCATGGTGACAGACGTGTAGCTGTGATGAATGCTTCACTGGATGATCCGAAACCGGTATACGAAACCCTGGCCGGAATGTATGAGGGGAAAAGATTGAATAGCCCCAATGATGCTTGCTATCATAGTAATGGTGATTTGTATTTCACCGATCCTCCCTATGGCCTGGAAGGGAATGTAAACGATCCGGCAAAAGAAATTGCTTTTCAGGGAGTTTACAGACTTACTTCTGAAGGACAGGTCGTTCTCCTGACTGATAAACTCTCAAGGCCAAATGGTATTGCCTTTTCTCCGGATGAAAAAAAATTGTATGTTGCCAATTCGGATCCTGAACGGGCCATATGGATGGTATACAATGTATTGGATGAAGGAAATATAGACGAAGGCCGGGTTTTTTATGATGCCACCGCTAAGGTTGGCCGGGAAAAAGGACTTCCTGATGGCCTTAAAGTTAGTAAAGATGGATTTGTTTTTGCTACAGGTCCAGGTGGTGTCTGGGTGTTTAATCCTGATGGCAAACACCTGGGAACCATTAAAACTACCCAGGCAACTGCCAATTGTGCATTTGATGCTGATGAAAAAACGCTTTATATAACTGCAGATATGTTTTTGCTGCGGGTGAATTTGAAATAGAATCATTAAATCAATTGAATCGCTATATTTTCCCTTAAGCTTGATTTTTACATGTCCTCGGGAGGCGTAATTGAATTTCAGGCTAAGGCAGGCACCTTATTTTTGTACATCAGGTAATTTCTTTTTTAAATTTGATTTAATTTATTTTGACAACATAATTTTTTATTAATATTACTTAATAATTGAAATTATTTTTTGTTTTTACTTTTGATCTCATGAGAACGATATTTTTTGCCTCTTTTTTATTCACAGTAATTGGCCTTACCAGTCGGGCCCAAATGGTTCGAAATGACATGATGGTGCCTGATATTCTTGAATTTCAAACCTTGAAGTGTGATTTCCACATTCATACGGTTTTTTCTGATGGAAATGTATGGCCTACAATTAGAGTTGACGAAGCCTGGTCGATGGGTTATGATGCCATTTCCATTACGGACCATATTGAATACCAGCCACATAAAGAATACATCCCTGTACAGCACAATGCTGGTTATGAAATAGCCAATCCCTACGGGAAAAGACGGGATATAATTGTTATACAGGGAACTGAAATCACAAGACAAATGCCCCCCGGTCACCTGAATGGCATTTTTATAAATGATGCTGCGAAGATTGAAACTGAATTGATCAGGTTAAAACACTCTACACAAACTTCATCGAACTTCATGGATAGTATTGACCATGAGCTGAAAGATTACATGAATGCGCTCCGGGAAGCCAATGATCAGGGTGGTTTTGTATTTTGGAATCACCCGGGATGGGCATCACAGGCACCTGAGGGTATAGAGATCTATGATGTTCATAAGGAACTGATTTCAAAAGGCTGGATCAAGGGAATTGAAGTAGCAAATTCGGGGGAATGGTATACGGAAGCATTTTAATGGTGCCTTGTCTATAACCTTGCGATGTTGAGTAATTCAG
>CBDUCT010000174.1:0-7666 GCA_965365715.1 uncultured Cyclobacteriaceae bacterium
GATCGATATACAGGTATGTCATCAGCCAGGCGGGATAAAAATCGACCTGCCTGAGTGATCGAAGGTGACTGAGTGCTTCCTCAAAATTGCCGAGAAAGGAATATACGGCAAATAAATCATAATAAGTAAGTCCACGGGTTGCACTGAGATCCTCAGTTTCAATGGATCTTTTACATAATTCTATCTCGAGTTCAAAATATTTATCCGCTTCCTCCTTTTTACCCTGATGATAAAGGATGTAAGCAAGCCTGTGAGTATTTTTCTTCGTTTCCCAATGATTGATTCCGTAAAGTTCAATATACATTTTAAGGTACTTTCTGCTTTTCTCAAAATCATTGATAAAGCTGTATCTGGCTGTCAGGTATTCTAAGGCCCATCTATTGCCTGGATCTTCTTCAATTGCTTTTAAAGCCCACTCTAGGCTTGCATCGATATCATTTTTACACCATTCGGTCCAGGCAAGGGCTTCGTAATAGCCCTGTTGAATATCTTTCTTTTGAATAAAAAATTCATTCCTGAATGAGTCCGCTTTATCAAAAAGTCTTACATTCAGGAAAGCATTATAGTGAGATTCCAGGATAATTGGGGCAAGGTAGCTTTTATCCAGATGATAGGCCTTCTGAAACAAAGTCAATCCTTCCACATAATCGATGAGTTCCCATGCGTAGATCGACCCCAATTCGACGTAAGCCAATGCATAGCTTGGATTAATATCAATGGCTTTCTTCAGGTTTTCAATGGCTTCGAAGATTCTACTTTTATCATTCCTGTAATATATCCCTTTCAATAAGAATGCCTCATCCAGTTGCGGATTAAGATCAAGCGCCATGTTTGCCAGGTTTAACAGCGTGTCAAATTTTACCTCCTCGGTATTGACTCCTGAAATGTACATATTTTTTAATGCTAGGGCCATCCCCAAACCGCTATAGGCCTGGGCAAAAGTTGAATCCATCTCGATGGCTTCTTTATACAAAGAAATTGCAAGGTCCAAATCATCAATAAGGTCAGAGCGGATGGAAAGAACGCCCAGGCTAAGCACGCTGTTACCTTCCATCAGATAAGTCTTTTGATATTCACGTGCTTGATTATAAAGTTCGTAGGCTTCGAGGTTGGCAGTAGGAGGAGTATCAATGATCTTTAGTTCTTCCGGACTGATACTTAAATAAAGTTTTCTGGCTATGATCTGTGCGATCTCACTCTGGATCCTGAAAACGTCATTAAGGTCGCGCTGATAGGTCTCTCCCCAGATATGATGATCAGTTATCCCGTCAATTAATTGCGCATGGATCTTAACTCTGTTATTGATGATGGTTACTGTGCCTTCAAGAATAAAATTTACATTCACCTCCTTGGCGATCTCAGGAATGCTGAGTGTAGTTCCCCTGTATTTTTCCATGGTGGTCTTTGAAGTAACGCTGAAGCCACTGATCCTGGAAAGATTGTTCCTGATGTCTTCCATCATGCCATTTACAAAATAATTGTTCTCTTTCGAAGGACTTTCATCATCAAATGGCATGACCGCAATGGTTTTCTCTTTTCCCTTAATTGAAGATGGGGTGTCGATCAGGTATTTCCATGACAGGAAAAGAATAATAAGGGAGATTATAACTCCTCCTGAAATATAATAATAGAAAGGGATTCGCGAAGTTTTGTCTTTTTTCTTCTCTGATGAGGATTGACCCGTGGACAGGATCTCGTAGACCTTCATCAAATCCTTCACATTCTTCAGTTTTTTATTCCCGGAAAAGCGCGTTTCGAATTCAGTTTTGCTTTTTATGTCATTATAGACGTTTTGTGATATGAATATGCTCCCGGTCTGGGCATTTTCCTGAATGCGGGCAGCTATATTTACGCCATCACCCAGCACATCACCATTCTCGAAAACCATTTCCCCTTCATGGATCCCGATCTTTAAAGGGATATTCATTTTCTTGCATTCAGCTTGAAGTGCCAGCCCGCATCTTACCGCATCAGAAGCAAGGTTAAAACTGATCAGCATCCCATCACCCATTTCCTTAATGAGATGTCCATTATATTTCTCTAATAGATCTGTATGAATTTCCCTGTTTTTGCGGAGTATTTCAAATGCACGGTCCTCATCCGAGCCCATCAGGGAGGTATATCCGGCAATATCCGTAAACATTATCGCAGCTAAACGGCGTTCCTGCATATCAGGCCTCAATGGTTATTGAGGAAAATAATTAAAAAAGTTTATTCGAAAAATGAATTTCAGATTTAAATTCAATTTAATAATTATTTGTGAATTTTATTGAGAATTATCTCCCAATAATGGATCTGCTGAGATCATTTCATTCAAGTAATCTGCAAACTGACCATTGATGCCTTCTTTTTGAAATATATAATGGTGCTGCAGATTTCTTTCACCTACTTCCCAACTGCAACCTTTCTCAACATCAAATGACAACCAGCCGCTTTCTTCCTCTAACAGAAAATTTTCTAATCCTTCCACCGCAAAGTACACGGTAACAATATCCCAGCTGGGCCTTTGATCTTCAAGATCTTTCTTCTCATAATTCCATAACCAGTTTTCATAGGCAATCCTTACGATATTGTTCTCAGGAGTGGCTTTAAGAGACTTACCTGTAAAGATATCCGTCCCGCTATTTATGAAATAAATGGGTTTGGGAAAGTTTTCCACCAGGTATTTCGTGTATTTGGCCGTTCCATTGAAGAAAAAATTCCAATCCTTAGTATGATTGCCTTCCTTATTATTTGCCCCCAGAGCTCCCAGAGCGACCCAGCGCCGTATCTTTTTTCTAACCAATTCATAACCGGTAAGAGGGGAGGTGTCATCAGGTTCTGACACAAGAAGATCATATAATCCCCTGGTATGACCTATGGTTATGTAATCAACACAATTATCTTCCAGTTGGGCGAGAAGCCTCCGGTTCAGATTAGTTTGCTCTTCAGCATCCCTGTTATGGATAATTCTATTTTTAAATAATGCAGTATTTTTTGATAGCTTCTCCGTCCCCATTTTATCCACTGGATCCCCCACTTCATCGCCCCAATATGCACCCACCGGGATTTCAGGACGTCCATAATAGATGTTGATCGCTTCAATCACTCCTGCACCATATGGGACCTTGCCGGAGCTGTATATACAACTCAGTATCTCGGCTTTCCCCAGATCAGCATACTTGTGTAATAATGCCATTGCGCCGGCATCATCGCAATCAGATCCCATATCCGTATCAAGAATAACTTTTAATGCTTTCGGATGATCAGTTTTTTCTTTGAGTTGACAGGAATCAATCAAAAAGAGACCTGCCAGCATTAATGAAATGGGGATGAGGTGAATTGCCTGCTTTAACATTTTGATCTTTTTTACCTTTTTTAATTCATTAGTCGGTTAATCATATCCATATAGAACAGCTTCATTGTCCCAAATGAAGAGGGTGCGGAATTGTTCAGGAAGATGATGGCCCCGGATTTCTTATCAGGGTCAAAGCAAGTCACGGTAGCAACACCCGGGTCCACCCCGGTATGCGCCGGAAGCCTTGGGTTTAGCAGGTAGTATAACCAATGGTCGAATTCATTGTAATTCCAGGATACTGCCTGGTATTCGGCAACCTTGGGATACTGAATACGCAGCATTTCCTCAATGGTCTCTTCCCGTACAAATACTTTTCCATTCACCCTGCCTTTATTTAACATCAGTTTCAGGATCTCAGCGTAGTCAAGGACAGTGGTTCTTATTTGTCCATCTGGGTAATCCGGATAACCATAATTAACCAGTACTTCACATTGCGTCTCTCCTTTCTCACTTTCTTTTATTTCATGAGGCCTGGCAATATTTTCATGAGGGATATCGGCAAGCAACCAATATGTATTATGCATCCCAAGTGGTGTAAAAATTTCCTCTTTCATAAATACAGGGAAAGGATTACCAGTGATCTTTTCAATAAGAACCCCTGCTATTGCAAAACCCATGTTACAATAAGCTATATTACCACCTGGTTCATAGTCAGCGAAGTTTCTCTCCGGATCATAATGCTTGCCCTCAGGAATAAAGTAACTTTTTACAAATTGTTCAAGCGGTATCGGCGAATCCCCACCACCGGAATTCAGGGTATATAGTGGTGTTAATATATCCCAGTTATCCATAAGGGAGGATGTATGCGTCAATAACATCCGTACAGTTATAACCTTATCGGGATGGTTGGGATTCGAGATCGTATAAGGCAGGTAGTCATTGATGTCATTGTCAAGGCCTATTCTGCCCTGGTCGTATAACTTCATTATTCCAAGTGCAGTAACAGGCTTTGAACAGGAAGCGATCATAAAAACAGTGCTGTCATTTATCGCATCGCCTGAATTTATGTTTTTAAATCCGAAATTGCCAGACCATGATATTTCCCCGTCTTTAATACTGGCAGCCTGAAGACCAGTATATCCGGCATCCTTAAATTTCTGACTAAAATAATCGTCAATATTTTCCAGGCTGGAATCAGTGCAAGTGGAAAGTGTCAGTAAAATCACTAATGAAATAGAAATTCTTCTAAGAATGCTATTCATAAATCCAGGTTTTTGGTTTGAGTATATTTTTGCTGTTTCAATGATGATGTTCAGTAAAAATCATATCCGGCATATAATGCTTGACAAATTTATGAGAAATATTATTTTACCGTATATTTCTTTAAGGCAGAAACTGAATATAGCATAGGTATTTTCCCTTCCAATCCCCTGATCTGAAATTTTCCTTTCTCAATTTCAGTTGTATTATTAAAACAATCATATGGAGAATGATCGTATTCCTGAAATCCTTCGAGCAACAAACCTTTCTTCAATAAGGCGTTGATAACTGTAGCCAGGCCATGGTTCCAGGATACGGATTGGTTTTTTATGTTAGCTTTACGGTTAGCATAGGTCCCTTCCAGTTCTTCAATGATTGGATCAACATCGGAATATTTAAAAATGATCTCTTTAAAATTATCATCGAACATCCAAACAACAGGGTGAAATTCCACCATGATGAATTTGCCGCCGGGTTTGAGGAAATGATGTATCACTGCAGCCCATTTATCCATATTCGGCAACCAACCTACAGTTCCATAGGAAGTAAAAACAATATCAAATTGTTTATCCAGGTTTTGCTGCAGGCTGTATACATCACTTAGAACAAAGTCTACTTTTGTTCCAGACCTTTCATTCAGATCCTTCGCCCGTTTAATGGATTGATCAGACAAATCAATCCCGGTAACTTCAGCGCCACGCCTTGCCAGAGAGATCGAATCCATCCCAAAATGGCATTGGAGATGGAGGATTTTTTTACCTGATACATCACCGAGCAGTTCAATCTCTATTGGATTTAATGAATCTTTCCCGGCAAGGAAAGACTTGACATCATAAAACTCGGACTGGTAATGTACTTTTGTCTTATCGTCCCATAATTTCCTATTGATTTTCAGGTAATCCATTATTTCATTTAATAATCTAACGGGTTCTTCTTCTCCTTCTGGTTGTGGCTGCTTTAAGTCCCATTACTCCCAATAATCCACGCATGGCTTCACGGGCCAGGGTACGAGTAATCGGACTTTCCAGTATTTGTGTAAATGTTGATTTCGACCTCCTTGACCTCCTTGCAGGCTTCTTTTCTTCCAAATCCTTAAGTGCTTCTTCCTCAGCTGCTTCACGTTGCAATTCCTCTATTTTTTCATGCAGTATTTCATAAGCACTTTCCCTGTCAATCTCCTTATTGTATTCCATTATTAATTCAGAAGCTTTCAGTATCTTCCCAAATTCATGATCCATAAGCACATCCATTCTTGAATATGGAGGCCGCATCAATGTATGTACTAATTCTGTAGGCCTGCCTTTTTCATCAAGTGTACTGACAAGTGCTTCACCTATACCCAATGTTGTAATTAATTTGTCAACTTCATAAAAATCGGTATAAGGATAGTTCTCAGCAGCAGTTTTTATTGCTTTTCGGTCTTTAGCCGTAAAAGCCCTTAACGCATGCTGGACCTTGGTTCCCAATTGTCCCAAAACACTGGCCGGTATATCTACAGGAGATTGGGTGACAAAAAATATGCCCACACCTTTTGACCGGATAAGTTTTACGGTCATTTCCAGCTGATCGATCAGGTATTTTGAAGCATTTTTAAAGATCAAGTGGGCTTCATCAATGAAAACTACCAGTTCAGGTTTATCTGTATCCCCTTGTTCGGGCATTTTTTGAAACAATTCTGCAATTAAACATAGTATAAAGGTGCTGAAAAGGCCAGGTTTATTTTGCATATCGGTTAGTCTGATCACATTTATAATGCCTTCCCCTGCCGGAGCATTCCGCATCAGATCAAAAACCTCAAATGAAGGTTCACCGAAGATATCATCTGCATTTTGCTGTTCCAGTCTTACTATGCTTCTCATAATAGCTCCCGCAGAATTGGAATGAACAAATCCATATTCTTTCAGAAATTCCTCTTTGCCTTCATTCTGGATATATTTTATCACGCTTTTCAAATCTTTCAGATCCAGAAGGGGTAGATTTCTATCATCGCAGAATTTAAATATCATCGAAAGTACGCCACTCTGGTTATCATTGATCCCAAGTACTTTGGATAGCAGGACCGGTCCGTATTCAGAAATGGTGGCTCTTAATTTTGCACCCGGTTCATCGGAAATGCTCAAAAATTCCAGTGGAAAGGCCTTCCCAGCCCATTCCATACCTATCATTTTAGCGCGGTAATCAATAACCTTATTGGTCGAGCCCGGAGCACCCAGACCGCTGAGATCTCCTTTGATATCCATTACCAATACAGGAACTCCTGCATTTGACAGGCTTTCTGCCATTACCTGAAGTGATTTAGTTTTACCAGTTCCGGTTGCCCCTGCAATCAATCCATGCCTGTTCATGGTTTTGAGTGGAAGTTTTACCTGGCATGCTGTTTCGTAGTCCTCATTATATACAGCTGATCCTATCAATAAAGATTCACCTTTAAATTGATAGGATGAGGTTACTTTATCTATGAATATATTCTTAGACATTCTGGATTTGTTTTATGGTTATATAAATGTATTAAATCTATATTTCCAAGTCCATATGAAAATTAGTTTTATAAAAAAAGCTGTCAATTATTATCCTTTGACAGCCTCTTTATAGAATGAAATCAGTAATTATTTCTTTAGTAAATCCCTGATCTCAGTCAGTAATATCTCTTCCTTAGTTGGACCCGGAGGAGGAGGTGGAGGAGCTGCTTCTTCTTTTTTCTTCATGCTGTTCATGGCTTTGATCACCATAAAAATGGCGAAAGCTATGATAACGAAATCAACTGCAGTCTGGACAAAAGTTCCGTAATTGATTGCCACAGCTTCGGTTGTTACAGCTCCGGCGGAATCAACCACCGCTTCTTGTAAAATGATTTTCAACTCGGTGAAATCAACACCTCCAATTAGAAGGCCAAGTGGAGGCATTACTACATCCGCAACGAATGAAGCCACAATTTTTCCAAAAGCGCCTCCAATAACGATACCAACTGCCATGTCAACAACGTTTCCGCGCATGGCAAAATCTTTAAACTCTTTTAACATTCCCATAATAGTTAAGGTTTTAATAAATATAAATTTGGATTATCTATGAATATGCAGGAAAGCATTGAAGAACCGTTAAGAGACTAACGGTTCTTCGCTCACTACATCA
>CBDUCT010000175.1:0-7606 GCA_965365715.1 uncultured Cyclobacteriaceae bacterium
ATTTTTATAGAATATATTCATCTGGTGATCGTGGTTGTATTCCTGCACAATTCGATTGCGATTATTACTGGATATTACTATGGAAAATTGTTGGGTCTGTCTACTTTGAACAGTAGAACGATTGCAATAGAAACCGGAATTCAAAATTCCGGGTTGGGATTGATAATAATATTCACATTTATGGATGGAATTGGAAGTATGGCTATTGTTGCTGCCTGGTGGGGAATATGGCATATTATAACTGGTTTTTTCCTCGCTTTTTTATGGTCTAAACCAATTCGTGCTTACGCTTAAATGAAGGGATTTTATAAACTATTTCACCGGCCCGCACTTGTGCTTCTGAAAGGATGGATACAATTAGCATTGTTGGTCTATTTCAGGCGCATTAAAGTTGTTGGTCGTGAGAATATCCCGAAAGGAAAGCCTATTATTTTTGCCCCAAATCACCAGTATGCATTTATGGATGCACTTCTACTTGTAATGGTTACAAGAAAAATCCCATATTTTCTGGTTAGAGCTGATATTTTTAAAAAATCTTTTTTCAGTTTCCTTCTGAGAACTCTGAAGATGATGCCGGTTTACAGACAGAGAGATAGTGTTGATGTTATTTCTAAAAATGAGGAAACTTTTAGTAAATGTGTTGACATCCTTAATAATGGAAAACACCTCACTATTTTTCCAGAAGGGAATCATAGTAAGATCCGAAAGATAAGACCCATCAGAAAAGGCTTGCTGAGAATAGGTTTCAGGACAATAAATGAGAATCCTGAAAGTAATAATCTGGTTATCATCCCT
Source organism: uncultured Cyclobacteriaceae bacterium (assembly GCA_965365715.1). Classification (GTDB taxonomy): domain Bacteria; phylum Bacteroidota; class Bacteroidia; order Cytophagales; family Cyclobacteriaceae; genus JAGTVG01. The sequence goes on from CBDUCT010000175.1 coordinate 796, forward strand.
GTCGGTATAAATTATGATGACCACTCCAGGTTTCAGAGTGATATCTTAATAAAATTTGGTGAGCCTATTACATTGGAAGATTATAATAAGCGATATAAAAAAAATCAGGCCAAAGCATTCAGTGATGTGTCTGCAGCAATCTATGAAGATCTGGTTGACTTAACAGTAAATATTCAGCATACCGAAAGTTATAAATTCTATGAAAGTGTCCTGAAGCTGTACACTCCGCATTTTATGCGCAGGATAAAATTAAAGTATAGGAATTTACTTGAAAGATTTGTAGCATATAAAAAGATCATTGCCGGATTAGATGAATGGAATGAAAGTGATCCCAAGGAGTTTAAAGCATTCGAAACAAAAAATAATAAATTCTTCAGGCAGCAGATCAGGTCTGAATTTGATCCGGTATGCCTTGGTAATTTCTTTGATTCCAGATTACAGCGATTTTTCAATTACTTGCTACTGATTATTTTCTGGCCGATATATATGTATGGCCTCCTGAATAATCTTCTTGCCATTGTATTACCATACCTGATCGGCAAGGCAGCTGTTAAAGACGATCATTTTTTAAGTTCTGTAAAACTTGCAATAGGCTTATTGTCGTTTCCTGTAAGCTATATAATACAGGCTTTAATCTTTTATCAGTTTTTCCCTAATGGATGGTATGTCCTCCTCTATATAGTTTCTATTATCATCACTGGTGTACTTGCAAAGATCTACCAGAACTGGATACATAAATTCTGGGAGATGTTTAAAATTCGACTCTTAATGATGAATCGAAAGAGGGCATTTGTCCAAATAAAAAGAAGTTATAAGGATCTTATCAATACCCTGAATGAAAATATCAAAGTAGATTAATTTGCTACCCGGGTTTGGATTTGTTTATCAACCTCGGATAATTCTCAAAAGATATCCTGTTTTATTATACCCTGCTGAAAATCTGATAATTATCAGATAATTTATCCTGTTCATTCGCTTATTTTGCAAAGTAAAATATATATGGCATGAAAGGTATGGAACAGAAGGTAGACCTGGAAGAGTATTTTGAGAAATTCAGAAGGAATATTATTGGGATTGACTCCTATATTGAAACCCCTTATGGGAGTAAGAAGATCATTTATGCAGATTGGATAGCCAGTGGAAGGCTATATAAGCCTATTGAGGATAAATTAATAAAAGAAATAGGCCCAATGGTAGGAAATACACATTCTGAAGCCAGCGAAACCGGGACCCTGATGACGAATGCTTACCATTTCGCTCAGCAGGTTATAAAGAATCATGTGAATGCCAACACCGAAGATGTAATAATTACTTCAGCAACAGGTATGACAGGGGTGGTTTGTAAGTTTCAAAGAATACTTGGTTTAAAAATTCCCGAAAAAATAGAAAAATTCTGTAATATACCTGATGAAGAAAGGCCGGTAGTATTTATAACCCATCTCGAACATCATTCCAACCATACATCCTGGCTTGAGACTATTGCTGATGTTGTTGTACTCGAGCCGACAAAAGATATCCTGGTTGATCCGGAAAAACTGGATATTGAAATAAAAAAATACAGGAGCCGGAAGGTTAAGATTGGAGCATTCTCTGCCTGCTCAAATGTTACCGGATACAAACCCCCGATCTATGAATTATCAAAGATCATGCACCAGCATGACGGTTATTGTTTTATAGATTATGCCGCTTCAGCGCCATATGATAATATTGATATGCACCCGGAAGATCCTGAAATGAGGCTGGATGCTGTATATTTCTCTCCTCATAAATTTCTGGGAGGTCCCGGCAGTACCGGTGTATTGGTCTTTAATAAAGAATTGTATAAAAACAGGATACCTGACCATCCGGGAGGAGGTACAGTGAACTGGACCAATAGATGGAATGAGTACAGCTATGTTACAGATGTGGAGGCTCGCGAGGATGGGGGTACGCCTGGGTTTATGCAGGGATTCAGGATTGCCTTAAGCATTGAGCTTAAGGAACAAATGGGCGTTGAGAATATAGAAGAGAGAGAGAAGCAGCTTCTGGACATGGCTTTTAGGGAATTGCCAAAAGTAAAAGGGCTGAAGATTCTGGCGGATAATGTAAAAGACCGTCTTGGAGTAATTTCCTTCTACATTGAGGGAATACATCATAATCTGTTGACCAGATTGTTGAATGATCTCTACGGTATTCAGGTTAGAGGTGGTTGTTCCTGTGCCGGAACGTATGGTCATTTTCTGCTGAACGTGGATTATGACCAGTCCCATTCAATTACCGATCATATAGATCATGGAGATTTCTCTTTAAAACCCGGCTGGGTGAGGCTGAGTATACATCCCACCATGACAGATAATGAACTTATCAAAATCGTGGCTGCACTGAAGGAAATCAGTGAAAACATTGATGATTATAAAGACAAATACCTCATTAACAAGTCCACAAATGAATTTCATCACAAAGATTATGATAAGGACTATGATGCAATCTTTAAAAACTGGTTTTTGTCTGAACTGTAAACCTTTCCTAAGCGCTTTGTAATCATTTATTTATGTCAAATTTCATTAAAAACACTGAAGTAGATTTTATAGAACAGGCTGTTTTACGAATGGATGAATATCTGGTAAAAATCGAAAAGTGCCTGGATGAATTAGAAGAGAAGGATATATGGCTGCGCCCGAACGAATCTACAAACTGTATTGGAAACCAAATTTTACATCTCTGCGGAAATATTACCCAGTATATAATTGCAGGCCTTGGGAATGAAAAGGATCTTCGTGACCGGGACAGGGAATTTAATACCAGGGGAGGGATTTCAAAGCCAGAATTATATGATAAACTCTTTCGCGTGGTTGAAGAGGCTAAAGAAGTGATTATAAATCTCGATCAGGATGCCTTTCGAAAAATTAGATCTGTGCAGGGTTTTGAACTATCTGGCATAGGTATCGTTTTACATGTTGTAGAGCATTTTTCATATCATACCGGGCAGATTGTAATGTGGACTAAAATGATCAGGAACGTTGATCTTGGTTTTTACAGTGACCTGGACCTCAATCAGAAAAACCTGCCTGAATAGTTTATTTACAGATTTGTCTCCTAAACGTCAAAGTATTCCCGTATATCATCGAAACATTTCTGGTACAATCCGTTTCTATAAGCAGGTAGTGATTAGTATATAAGTATAATAGTTAAAAGTTATCTCCCGGGATTTATGTGGTAATAGTTTTAGGTGGTTAGTTATATGGTTGTAAAAACTGCGAATCCCGGGATTTTTTCTTCCCGTTTTAATTCATTTCAATCCACCCATTCAGCTATAAAAAGATTGGTATCCCGGGTTCCTCCATTATTTCTATTGGAAGAGAATACCAGGTATTTGCCATTGTTTGAAAAAACCGGAAAAGCATCAAAAATACCATCGGTCGTAACTTGTTCCATGCCAGTGCCATCAATATTTATCATATATAAATTAAATGGGAATCCTCTCTGGCTTGTATGATTGGATGCAAATATTACTTTTTCACCTGAGGGATGAAAAAACGGGCACCAATTGGCCTGGCCCAGGTCCGTTATCTGCCTGAGGTCTGATCCATCTGCATTGCAGATAAATAGCTCCATTTCAGTAGGTTTAACCAAGCCTTCTTTAAGTAATTGTTTATATTCATCTGCAGCTTCTTTTGTTTTAGGCCTTGAGGCTCTGAAGATAAGTTTAGATCCGTCAGGAGAGAAAAATGCACCTCCATCATAACCTAATTCATCTGTTATCTGTTTAACATTAGATCCATCCAGGTTCATCGTATAGAGTTCCAGGTCACCTGTTCTGATTGAGGTGAATACAATTTTGTCTCCTTTAGGGCTGACTGTTGCCTCAGCATCATATCCTGGTTCATCGGTCAGCTGTTGAACAATATTTCCTTTAAGATCAGTGACATATATGTCGAAATCACTATAGATTGGCCAGACATATTTTCCGTCCGTCCGGGGTTCGGGCTTAGGAGGACAGTTGCTGTCCCCGGCATGAGTTGAAGCATAGACTATGAGGCTGTCACCCGGTAAAAAATATGAACAGGTGGTTCTGCCAAGTCCTGTACTTATCAGAAGAGGTTTATTGTTGATGATGTCATCATTTTGCCAGTTAAAATAATATATCTGGTCACATTGGTCACCCCACTTAGGATTTGTTACCTGGAAAACCAGTTTCGAATCATCAAAGCTCCAATATGCTTCAGCATTATCGCCTCCGTAGGTTAACTGTTTCAGGTGTTTGAAATGGCGCTCTCCCTCAAGAATCAGCGTATCGGCGTTAATATCAAATATGGATGCAGTATTCTCTTTTTTTGATTGTTTTTGGGAACATGCTCCAAGGAAAAATACAAGAATGAGAACTAAACTTAAATAACGATTCATAAGAATAAAAATATAATACTATAAATAAAATCTAACTCTATTATATACATTTGTCCTATTCAATGACAAAACAAAACGCATGAAGATGGACAAAAATATAAACTTATTATTCTTAAGCCTTGTTTTTTTTATATATTTAGCCGGATGCGATCAGCCAGATAAGCACGAGACAGCCATAAAGTCCTTGCAGGATGACATCAGCTTTCTGGCCAGTGACGAACTCGAAGGAAGAGAGACCGGGACAGCCGGAGCGATTAAAGCCGCCGAATATCTTGCAAACAGATTTCAAGAAATCGGGCTTGCTCCAAAAGGCACCGATGGTTATTTTCAGGAATTCAGCTTTTCACCCAGAAAAAACCCTCATGTTGCTCCGAGTGATGATTCGGTTAAAATTATCGCTCGTAATGTAATCGGATATTTGGATAATAATGCAACAAATACAATCATAATCGGAGCTCATTTTGATCATCTTGGATATGGAAGTGAAAGTTCACTTTATAAAGGGGATTCAGCAATCCATAATGGAGCAGATGATAATGCAAGCGGAGTATCTGCACTTCTTCTTCTTGCAGAGGAATTAACAGGCCGGAATGTAAATAATAACTATTTATTTATTGCTTTTTCAGGTGAGGAGAAGGGATTATTTGGATCCAATTATTACAGTAAGAATCCAACCATAGATCTGGGCGAAGCTAATTACATGATCAATATGGACATGGTGGGTCGCCTTAATGAGGAAAATGCTCTGGCTATAAATGGCACAGGCACTTCACCCGCCTGGAAAGATATCATTGAGGATATTAAAATTAATTCTCTGAAACTGATAATCAGTGAGTCAGGAGTAGGGCCAAGTGACCACACTTCCTTTTATCTTAAAGATATACCTGTATTGCATTTTTTTACAGGTCAGCATGAAGATTATCATAAACCATCTGATGATGAAGATAAAATCAACTATGAGGGGATTTATGTTGTAACTGCATATATCGATTCTCTCATAAGCAGATTGGATAATAACGATAAACTCGCCTTTACTAAAACTAAGGATGATTCAGAAGATACCCCAAGATTTACAGTCACCCTTGGCGTTATGCCCGATTACATGTTTGATGGTAACGGAAGGAGAATGGATGGTGTTAGTGAGGATAAACCTGCTATGAAAGCCGGATTACTTACGGGTGATGTTGTCATTAAACTTGGTGATTTGGAAGTTACGGATATGATGAGCTATATGAAAGCTCTGTCAGAATTTAAAAAAGGTGATGCTACTGAGGTAGTTGTCAGAAGGGGTGAGGAGGAATTAACCTATCCAATACAATTTTAAATATGAAGACTATTGCCATTCTGGGTGCCGGACGGGTTGGAAATGCCATGGCCAGGGACCTTGCGGAAAAATTCTCAGTAACATCCTTTGATATTGATGATTCCAGCCTGGAGATCTTAAAAGGTTATAATAACATTCAAACACGGAAATCAGATCTTCAATCTTCCGATTTTAAGGAATTGCTGACCGGGTATGACCTGATAATTAGTGCTGTACCGGGTTTTATGGGTTTTAAAACCTTAAAAAAGGTAATTGAATGTGGTAAAGATGTGGTTGATATTTCTTTTTTCCCAGAAGATCCTTTTGAATTGCATATACTGGCAAAGAAAATGAATGTTTGTGCCGTAGTGGATTGTGGTGTTGCTCCAGGTATGGGAAACGTAATACTCGGAAGACACAATGAGGAGATGCAGGTCCAATCATATGAATGCCTGGTGGGAGGGATCCCTTTGGAACGTCAGTGGCCCTTTCAATATAAGGCAGGATTTTCTCCAATAGACGTTATTGAGGAATATATCCGGCCAGCCAGGTATGTTCAAAATGGAAAACTGGTTGTTCGTGAAGCTCTTTCTGATCCGGAATTGGTTGATTTTGAAAAGATCGGCACCCTGGAATCTTTCAATACAGATGGTTTAAGAACATTAATTCATACCATGAACATACCGGACATGATAGAAAAGACCTTAAGATATCCGGGTAGTCTTGAACCTCTGCGAATTCTTAGGGAATGTGGCCTTTTCTCAGATACACCTGTAGAGGTAGAAGGGAAAATGATCAAACCTGTGGGTCTGACATCTAAATTACTATTCCCCAAGTGGAAACTTGAAGAAGAGGATATAGATATTACGGTGATGAGGATAATAATAAAAGGAATACAGGATGGTGGTTATAAGGAAATCGAATATAACCTGTATGATGAAAAGGATACTGTAAACGGGGTTTCTTCTATGGCACGTACTACCGGGTACACCTGTACAGCCATTGTTAATCTGATATTGGATGGAGAATTTAAAACTCCAGGAGTCAATCCACCTGAATACTTGGGTATTGAAGAAGATCATTTCAATTATATCCTGAATTACCTTAAAGACAGAAATGTTAATT